>CACZQX010000096.1 GCA_902783445.1 uncultured Lachnospiraceae bacterium | reverse complement strand
TTTGTTTACAGCCTTATTAATTTGTTTTTGATGATGAATGCCGTGTCCGCTGCTTTTAAAATGGATATGAGTATGGGAGAGCACGGTCTGCATGAAATATGCATGCCTTATTTAAATCAGCTTTATTTTGACTCGGCGGCTATGATTCTTGCGCTTATTACCGTTGGCAAGACTTTGGAAGCTTATTCAAAGGGAAGAACCACGGATGCGCTTAAAAGTCTTATGAAGCTTGCGCCAAAGACAGCTGTTGTTTTAAAAACGGATGCGGACGGAAATGAGACGGAAGTTGAAATTTCGGTGGATGAAGTTAAGCCCGGAGATATATTTATGGTGAAACCGGGTATGAGTATCCCTGTGGACGGAGTGGTCTTGTCAGGACTGTCGGCCGTTGATGAATCCATGCTTTCGGGAGAGAGTATTCCCGTTGATAAGGAAGAGGGAGATGAAATAAGTGCGGGAACCATCAACAAATCCGGCTTTTTAAAATGCAAAGCCACCAAAGTGGGAGAGGATACATCTCTTGCGGGCATAATAAGAATGGTGGCGGATGCATCGGCTACAAAAGCACCTATTGCGAAGATTGCGGACAAAGTCTCAGGTGTCTTTGTGCCTATAGTTGTGCTTATAGCGGTAATTACTCTTATTATTTGGACAATTGTGTCAAAAGATATGGGATACAGCCTATCAAGGGCGATTTCGGTGCTTGTTATAAGTTGCCCTTGTGCTCTTGGACTTGCAACTCCCGTAGCAATAATGGTGGGAAACGGCATGGGGGCCAAAGCGGGTGTCTTGTTTAAAAATGCTGAAAGCCTTGAGATTACGGGAAAAGTCGATGTGCTGGTACTTGATAAAACAGGTACCGTAACATACGGAAAGCCGGTAGTTACGGATATTTTGCCGGTGGAGGGCGTTGCGGAAGAAAAACTCTTGGAAATTGCCTATGCGCTCGAAAAGAAAAGCGAGCATCCTCTTGCTCTTGCTATTTGCGAATATGCCGAAGAAAGGGGGATTTTAGCCCCTGAGGCGGATGAATTTGAGGCACTTTCGGGCAACGGAGTAAAAGCTGTAATAAATGGGCAAAAAATCCTTGGGGGAAGTTTAAAATTTGTAGAAAATACCATAAGAATTGGTGATAGATTAAAAGATAAAAGTAAGGGCTTTGCATCGGAGGGAAAAACACCTACATTCTTTGCAATAGACGGTAAACTTGTGGGAATCATTGCTATTGCCGATAAAATCAAAGATGATGCAAGGGATGCGGTTGCCGAATATGAAAACATGGGCGTTAAAGTGCTTATGCTTACCGGTGACAACGCATATACGGCCCGTGCGGTTGCAAAAAAGGCCGGAATTAAGCACGTAATTTCGGAGGTTTTACCGGCTGACAAAGAAAAAATAGTAAAAGAACTTAAAGTCTTTGGAAAAGTTGCAATGGTGGGTGACGGAATCAACGATGCTCCGGCTTTGGTCAGCGCCGATGTGGGTCTTGCCATAGGAGCGGGCACGGACGTTGCATTGGATGCGGCGGATGTGGTGCTGGTAAAAAGCAATTTAAAAGACGTTGCCGTTGCTTTAAGACTCAGTCGCGCAAGCTTAAGAGACATTTACCAAAATCTGTTTTGGGCATTTATTTACAATATCATAGGTATTCCACTTGCTGCGGGAGCGTATATTTATGCCTTCGGCTGGGAATTAAGCCCGATGTTCGGGGCGGCTGCAATGAGCCTTTCCAGCATATTTGTAGTGGGAAATGCACTCAGACTAAACCTTAAAAATATCAAGTCGGACAGACATGATAAAAAAATAATCAATAAGGAGTTTGAGGATAAATTTAATGCTTATATGGCAAATGTCGCCGTTGGAAACAATGGCATAACAGAAGAAAGTGAGGACAATAAAATGACAAAAGAAATTAAAATCGAAGGTATGATGTGTACGCACTGCGAGGCTCACGTTAAAGAGGCACTGGAAAAAATTGACGGTGTAATAAGCGCAAATCCGAGCCACGAAAAAAACAATTGTGTACTTGAACTTTCAAAAGAAATATCGGATAATGATATAAATGCGGCAGTGGAAGCCGCAGGCTACAAAATGGCTTAAAATTGCTGATTTTGGCAATATTAAGATAAATTAATAAGCGGAAAGAAGAAAAGTGATGCAAAACAAAAAACTTATATTGGCATCGGGCTCACCAAGAAGAAAAGAAATCCTTGAAAAAGCGGGATTCGACTTTGAAATCAGAGTATCTGATGTTGATGAAGGTATTGAGTTTGGCACACCTGCCGATTTGGTTGAAAAACTGTCCTTGATTAAGGCAAAAGACGTGGCAAAACTTATTAAAGCCGAGAAAAAAAGCGGTCTTGTAATCGGGGCGGACACAGTGGTTGCACTTGATGGTCTGGTTTACGGCAAACCAAAAGACAAAGAAGAAGCATTTGAAATGCTTAAATCACTTAGGGGAAGAGCACACAGTGTTTTTACCGGAGTAAGTCTTGTGGATGCAATCAGCGGTCGTAGAATGACTTTTCATGAAGAAACCAAAGTATTTTTTAAAAATCCATCGGATGATGAGTTAAAAGCCTATATTGAGGGAGGCGAACCGATGGACAAAGCGGGAGCATACGCCATTCAAGGCGAAGGGGCATTCTTGATTGAAAGAATTGAAGGTGACTATTTAAATGTAGTTGGGTTACCTTTGGATAAGCTTAAGGAAAATTTAAGTTTATTCGAACAAAATCATTAATTAGTCAATGAATGCATATTGAGCATCGTTGATAGTATTTATACTGAAGCGAGGTAGAAAATGAAAACATTAGTAACTTACTTTTCGGCTGAAGCCGGAGTAACAAAATCTGTAGCGGAAAAAATAGCCAAAGAAACGCAAGGTACTTCTTTCGAAATAAAACCACAGAAACCATACACGGAAGCGGATCTTAAATGGGTAAATCCTTTTGCAAGATGCAACCGCGAAAAATTGGGCAGAAAAGATGTGCCTGTTGAAGGAAAAATCGAAGACTTTAAGTCTTACGACGTAGTTTATATAGGTTTCCCTATTTGGTACGGAATCGCACCAAATGTTGTAAATACTTTCTGCAAGGACTATAATTGGTTCGGAAAAAAAGTTGTATTGTTTGCAACATCCGGCGGCAGCGATATCGGACAATCGGCAGAAAAGCTTGCACCGTACATTGAAGGTGCGGATATTATCGCCGATAAGCTTATCAGAAGCAATGATGATTTGGATGAATTGTTAGAAAGCGTTTACGTCTGTTAAGGGATTTGCTTTACATTCAAAGAATATAATATTATAATACAAAAGATAATAAAAGGCAGTTCATTTGCACCATCCTGCCATATCAAAACTAGGGCTTTAT
>CACZQX010000095.1 GCA_902783445.1 uncultured Lachnospiraceae bacterium | reverse complement strand
TACACATTATTGCCTGGGTTCTGTAATGGGACCTCATCCTTTCCCGACAATCGTGCGTGATTTTCAGGCGGTTATATCAAAAGAAATTAAAGAACAGATGATGGAAAAAGAAGGCAGACTTCCCGATGCGGTTATAGCCTGCGTGGGAGGCGGTTCCAATGCTATCGGAACATTTTATAATTTCATAGAAGATAAGAGCGTTGAACTTATCGGCTGTGAGGCAGCGGGCAGAGGTATCGACACTTTTGAAACCGCGGCAACCATCAATACAGGCCGCCTTGGTATATTCCATGGTATGAAATCATATTTCTGCCAGGACAAATACGGTCAGATTGCTCCGGTTTACTCTATTTCCGCGGGACTTGATTATCCGGGTATCGGACCGGAACATGCTAATCTTCACGACAGCGGTCGTGCAAAATATGTGCCCGTAACGGATGATGAGGCGGTTGAAGCCTTTGAATATCTTTCAAAAACAGAAGGAATCATTCCTGCCATCGAATCGGCACATGCGGTGGCCTATGCAAGAAAAATAGCGCCGACAATGGCTAAAGACAAAATAATCGTTATAACCATTTCCGGCAGAGGCGATAAAGACTGTGCGGCAATTGCCAGATACAGAGGGGAGGATATCCATGAGTAATATATATAAAGCATTTGAAAGGGGCAAAGCATTTATACCTTTCTTTACCTGCGGCGATCCGGATACGGAGACCACAAAAGCGGCAATCCGTGCGGCGGTTGAAAACGGAGCGGATCTTATTGAACTTGGCATTCCTTTTTCGGACCCAACAGCGGAAGGACCTGTAATCCAAGGGGCGAACCTTCGTGCATTAAAGGGTGGTATTACCACTGATAAAGTATTTGAATTGGTAAAAGATTTAAGGACAGATGTAACAGTGCCTTTTGTTTTCATGACATATGCAAATGTGGTTTATTCCTACGGAGCTGAAGAGTTTATTAAAACTTGCGCTGAAATCGGCGTGGACGGAATAATATTGCCGGATCTTCCATTCGAAGAAAAGGATGAATTCGATGATATTTGCAACAAATACAATGTGGATTTGATTTCAATGATTGCACCTACATCTCAAAACAGGATTGCCATGATAGCAAAAGAGGCAAAGGGCTTTATTTACGTGGTTTCGAGCCTTGGGGTTACGGGAGTAAGGAGCGAAATAAATACCGACTTGGAAGCAATGGTTAAGCTTATTCGCGAGAATACAAATGTTCCATGTGCTATCGGTTTTGGTATTTCCAAGCCGGAACAGGCAAAGAAAATGTCGGATATTTCCGACGGAGCAATTGTTGGTTCGGCTATTATAAAACTTTTGGAAGAACATGGTAAAAACGCAGCCAAATACGTCGGAGAATACGTAAAGAGCATGAAATCGGCCATGTTGTAAATGTAAAATTTAGGTAATTTATTTTTAACTTGTCTTTCATTATTAACGGGCATGATGTATAATGTGTTGAAATAAAAGCGAAGACAGAGGAATATAATGCACACATTTTTACAGATTGTTTTATTGATAGTAGGATTTATAATGCTTGTTAAAGGCGCTGACTGGTTTGTGGAAGGTGCATCGGAAGCGGCCGAAAGGCTTGGCATTCCGCAGCTTGTTATCGGCTTAACCATTGTCGCTATGGGTACAAGTGCGCCGGAAGCGGCCATCAGTATATCCGCGGCAGCAAAGCACAGCGCGGATATTGCAGTAGGTAATGTACTGGGAAGCAATATCTTAAATATCTTGTTAATCCTTGGAATTACAGCGGTTATAACGCCTCTTGCGGTTAAAAAATCCACTGTAAAATATGAGATTCCTTTTGTTGTGGCGATTTCTGTTCTTATGGCTTTGTTGGGGCTTATTGACGGCAAGATGGGAAGAATAGACGGCATTGTATTATGGGGTTGCTTTATTCTTTACATGGCCTATCTTCTTAAAATGGCAAAAAAAGATCCGGAACCCCAAAGCGAAAAAGAAAAAATCGAGGAAACTTTGCCAAAGGCGCATTTCAGCGTTTTGAAAATTGTTATTCTTATTATCGTGGGTGTTGCCCTCATTATATTCGGCAGTAATATAACCGTAGATGCGGCAACGGAGCTTGCAAGAATAATCGGCGTAAACGAAAGAATAATCGGCCTTACCATTGTAGCCTTCGGAACGTCTCTTCCTGAACTTGTAACATGTGTTGTTGCAGGCCTTAAGAAAAAGGCGGATATTGCCATCGGAAACATTGTGGGCAGTAATATTTTCAACGTTTTGTTTGTACTGGGAACTTCGGCGATAATAACAAACATACCTTACCAAAGCGGATTTTTGATAGACAGTATAGTAGCCGTGGCAGCAGCGCTTTTACTCTGGCTTTTGGTTTTAAGAAAAAAGAAACTCAGCAGAATCGGCGGTGCGATAATGCTAATCGGATATGCGGCATTCTTTGTATATTTGATTATGGGATAAGACAAAAGCTTTGCGTGGCGGAAATTAATTCTTGCCTGCAAAGCTTTTTTTTAGTAGTATAGTAATTGTGGTTTTTTAACCAAATGATTTAAGTTTTGTTAAAGAATAAAAGAATAGGATGAAAAATGTTATGGAATTATTTACTTCTGTGATGGAGAAGATCGATGATGCACTTTGGGGTGTGCCTCTTTGCGTACTTATTCTTGCAATAGGTATCTTTCTTACAATCAGACTTAGGGGTCTGCAAGTCAAACATCTTGGTAAGGCTTTAAAATTTATGGTTAAAAACGAAGAAGGCGGCGAAGGAGAAATTTCCAGCTTTAGCGCTCTTTGCGTAGCGCTTTCCGCAACAATCGGTACAGGTAACATCGTAGGTGTTGCAACGGCTATCGGTATTTTAAGCGGTGGTCCGGGTGCGCTTTTCTGGATGTGGGTTGCGGCATTTTTCGGAATGGCAACAAAATATGCCGAAGGCTTTTTGGCTATAAAATACAGAAAACTGGATAAAGACGGAAGGGCTCTGGGAGGACCTTTCTATTATATTCAAAACGGAATGGGCGAAAAATGGAAATGGCTTGCAAAACTTTTTGCATTTTTCGGACTTTGCGCCGGACTTTTGGGAATCGGTACAATTACTCAGGTTAACGGTATAGCCTCTGCCGTAACAAACTTTTTTGATACGGAAGGTGCGCCGACTGTTACTATTTTCGGAAACGAATACTCAATTGCTCTTGTAATAACATCCATAGTGGTTGCGGTTTGCGTGGGACTTGTTGTAATCGGTGGCGTTAAACGTATAGGAAAGGTTTCTCAGGTAATCGTTCCTTTTATGGCTATATTATATGTGGCCGTTGTATTGATTATAATAATAGTTAACATAAAACTTTTACCGGGAGCATTTGTTGAAATTATAACGGATGCATTCGGCGCCAGGGCAGCAACCGGAGGTATATTTGCCGCGATTATGATTGCTGTTCAAAAGGGTGTTGCCAGAGGTATATTTTCAAACGAAGCGGGCTTGGGTTCCGCACCTATTGCAGCGGCGGCAGCCCAGACAAAAGAGCCTGTACGTCAAGGACTTGTATCAATGACAGGTACATTTATAGACACCATCGTAATATGTACAATGACAGGTCTTGCCATTGTTATGATGGGAACATGGGCAGATCCGAGTTTGCAAGGTGTAGCCGTTACGACGGCGGCTTTCGATCAAGGTCTCTATTTCCTGCCTAACGGTGTGGCATCCTTTATCCTTATGGTTTGCCTTATATTTTTTGCCTTTACTACAATCCTTGGTTGGGATTATTACGGTGAGAAATGTCTTGAATATTTTTCAAACGGTAAGACGAAGATTGTTAAGTTATATCGTTGGTTATATATATTTGCCGTATTTATCGGACCTTACCTTACGGTTTCGGTTGTTTGGACAATTGCCGATGTCTTTAACGCACTGATGGCAATTCCAAACGTAATAGCTTTGTTTGCCCTAAGCGGCGTTATTGTTAAAGATACAAGAGATTTTTTGAAAAGACATAAAGAAATGTAGGAGATGATGAAAAATGGTAGATTTACTTGAGGCGCTTATGATAATTGCGTTTGGTGTTTCTTGGCCCGTGGCAATATATAAGTCGCTTGTTTCAAAGACTGCAAAAGGCAAAAGCCTCGGATTTGAGATATTTATTTGGCTTGGATATATTTTCGGAATAACAAGAAAAATTATACAGTTGTCTCAAGGTGGCGAATTTACCGGGCTTTTCTGGTTGGGATTTGTATTCTACATACTTAATTTAGCGGAAATAAGCTTTGATATTATCTTATATTTCAGAAACAGAAGATATGATAAATTGGCGGAAGCAGAATAACTGCTTCCGTTTTCTATTTATTCTTTAGACTATGAGAAACAATAAATGATTTTATCGTATTTCCGTAAACATTGTTTCCGGTAGCAAATGGGTCCAATATGGCATTAATGCTGATAAATATTGCCAAGGCTTCCATAGGTATGCCAAACTGGCTCAAAATCAGTGTAAAGCTTAGCGTTCCACCTGAAGGTATACCCGGAGTTCCAAGGGATAAAACAACAATCATAATAATCAATATAAAATAATCGCTTGGTTTAAAACCGATGCCAAATATATTGGCAAAAAACAAAACACTCAGGCTGAACATCATGGTAAGATCGTCAATGTTTATAATAGCTCCCAAAGGTATTGAAAAAGAATATATCTTAGGTGAAATATTCAAATCTTTTTTACAGCTTTCCATAGTAAAAGAAATTGCCGCATTGCTTGAGTGTAGAGCAAAAGCATTTATCCAAATAGGGTAAGCTTTTTTAAAAAATTTAATCGGCGATGTTCTTGTGGTTATTAAAAGAAGAATGTTGTAAAAAACAAATGTCAAAATTAAGCCTAAGAAAATACAAAGTACAAGAGTCAGAATCGATCCGGTAGCTTCGGGTTTAATGCTGATTACCAAGGCTGCAACGGAAACAAAAATCATTAAGTGCAAATATTTTGTTATTATTTCCGTAATTTTGAAGAACAAATCGTTTGCTTTGGATAAAAAAATATTAATCTTTGCAGACTTTTCTCCAAGCTTTCCGGCAGCTATACCTACCAAAACGGCAATAACTATTATTTGTATTGTGTTTAGTTCCAAAAATGGTTTTAAAATATTTGAAGGTATAATGTTTGATATGGCTTCGCTGATGCTGAAATTGCTGCTTTCGGAAGCCACTGTGCTTGCCGTGGAACTAAATTCGCCCGCATATCCGGGAGAAAACCCCATAGATATTCCAAAGCCTATTAACAAAGTAACGGCAGTTGAAATAAAATAGAGTATAATAAATCTTGAAGCGTTTCTTCCAAGCTCCTTAAGGTCGGAATATGAACCTATGGATGATGCAATGGAAAAGAAAATTACCGGTCCGGTAATCAACTTAAATGCGTTTAAAAAGATGGTTTCAATGGTATGCAAAATATTTTCGCTTATAAAAAGCGTGGCTTCTTTGGGTAAAATCAAACGAACAATCAAACCGATAACAAAGGCCAAAAGGAAGGTAATAAAAACACCTTTTAAAGCCAAAGTTGTGGATTCGTGAACGGTTATGCTTATTTTATTTATTCCGTTTTTATAGCCGCATGTAAAACTATCGCTGTTGGATGAGATGATTTTATTTCTAAAAAAAGCTTCTGTATCGGCAGACATATCCGAAAAAGAAAGGTCCTTTTCCAATCCGATATTTTCAAGGCCTTTTATTTGTTTGCCTTTGAAAGAAACGATAACTGATTTTTTTGAGGCTGTTTTGCTGACTGCAACGCGAATTTTATCGCTGTCATCTTCGGCTTTGTTATTGATTGTGTGCGCAAGAAATTCTTCAGCCAAGAGTTCGGCCTTGATACGTTCTTTTTTCTTTGATTTTATATCTTTAAGATTGATATCGATAAAGTCAATAGCGTCCTTGATGCATTCAAGTTTGGCATCAAGATATTTTTCCCTAGTTTTCATATGTTCCCCGTTTGTTATATAGCTAATTTATAGATTGATTATATATTAATTTTATAACAAAATCGGACATAAAACAATTTATTGATTTGCCTCATTTAAAGGATTAAATAAATTCGTTGTGATATAATATAAGTCGGAAATAAGATAAAGAGCATGAAATACGGAGATATTTATGAAAAAAGACGAAAAGACAAATGTAATGCGCGTACTTGATGCGAAGAAGATAGAATACGGCAGCAGAACTTACGAGCAAGACCCATCCATGAGCGGGGAGGATATCGCTAAAATCCTAAAGGAAGATGTGGACAGAGTCTTTAAAACTTTGGTAACTTGCGGAAAAAGCGGGGAACACTATGTGTTTGTAGTACCCGTAAAAGAAGAACTTGACCTTAAGAAGGCGGCCAAGGCAGCAGGGGAGAAATCTATTGCCATGATAAAACAAAAGGAACTTCTGCCCCTGACAGGCTACGTGCACGGCGGTTGTTCGCCTATCGGCATGAAGAAGAAATTTGCAACCTTCATACACGAAACAGCCCTTGAAAGCGAGAAAATATTTGTAAGCGCAGGAAAGCTGGGAGCACAAATAGAAATAGCACCACAGGACCTTATAGAAGTTGCGCAAATAACGGTAGCGGATTTGGTATAAAATAATTTGCAAGCAAAAAGGCGACTCTTATGAGTCGCCAATTTTAATGGATTTTACATAATTAAAAGCAATTTGCTTTTAGTAAGCATAATCAAATCCATCCCATACAGGAACGCCTGTGTATTCTTTAAGTTCTTCTTCACCCTTAAGAGCACGGATAGCGCCATTTGCAAGTGCTTCCATTTCGAAATCGCCGCCGTAAACCTTGATTGGAGCAATCCAACCGCAGCGTTTCTCAATCTGGTCTGTGAAGTATTTATCGTTACTTACACCGCCTGTAAGGACGATACCGTCAACCTTGCCTTCAAGAACAACAGCATAAGAACCGATGAACTTGCAAAGCTGGTAAGCCATTGCATCGTAGATAAGCTTAGCGTATTTATCGCCTGCTTTAATCTTTTCGCCGATTTCAAGAGCTGAGTCGGTACCCAAGTGGCCGAGTAAACCGCCTGTTTTACTAACTTTTGCAATCATTTCTTTTTCTGTGTACTCGCCTGAGAAACACATCTTGATGATAGGTACTGCCGGCATAGAACCCGAACGGTTTGGAGCCATAGGACCGTCACCGTTAAGTACGTCGTTACCGTCAACGATAAGACCGTGTTTCTGAGCAGTTACCGAAAGACCGCCGCCAACGTGAGCAACAACAAAGTTGCAATCTTCGTACTTTTTACCGAGTTCCTTAGCAAAACGCATAGCAACTTCCTTCTGGTTAAGTACGTGAACACGGCTTTCTCTGTAGATGCCTTTCATACCTGTAACTCTTGCAAGGTCCTCGAATTCATCAACATCAGGTGGGTTAACAAGGTAAGCAGGTGCTCCGCCGAATTCTTCGGAAAAAGCGTGGATAAGCTGTGAACCTAAGATAGCAGGGTGCTTAACCGTTTTGCCTTCTCTTGAATCTTTAAGGATAGCTTCGTTAACAGGATAGATGCCGCCAAGAAGTGGTACAAGACCACCCGAGTAAGCTGCATATGCATCCATATCCTTTAAAGAAATACCTGCTTTGTCCAATTCTGAAAGAATTGTTTCTTTTCTGTATGGAAGCTGGTCGCTGATTTCAGCGAAGCTTTTTAATTTTTCCGGATCGTGTGCAACATTTGCTTTGAAAACCATTTTGTCGTCTTCGAAAACAGCAAGTTTTGTTGAAGTAGATCCCGGACTTAATGTGAAAATCTTATATGACATATTATTTCCTCTCAATCTATTCGCTTACGAAGTCACCCGGTCTGTATTTAGGTCCGATGTAAGGTACCTGAAGGTATGATTCGTACTGTCCGCCTGTGTGGATGATATGTGTTCCGTGGTTATCTGTATCCCATGAAAGTGGCTCGAACCAGCCTTCTCTTATGTAACGGCCCGAAACCTGAACTCTGATTTTTTCGCCTTTGTGCCAAATACGTGATGATGGAACGATAGCGATATCAACAGGAACAATTTCGCCCGGTTTAAGTTTCTGTACGTTTCTGAACTTCTGTACAGGGTTGAATGATGTTGAAAGTTTCTCATCAAGCTCACGAGCTGAAACTCTCATCTTACCCCATGCACCCGGATGAGGCTCGTTAAGTGTTAACCATGGAATCCAGTTGCCGTCTTTGTCGGCTTTCTGAACATTGATGAACATATCCATATCATCATAACCGTCGCATTCAACATAAAGACGAAGTTTCATGTAACCGATAAGGATAGTTTCTTCATCAAATGCCATATCAAATTCAACTTTACCTGTTTCAGGATCGTAAGCAACTTTAGATTCGTTTGCTACAGGTTCAGCCTGCATTGAAGTATCTGCTGCATTTAAGTAGTATTTTCTGTATTCCGTACGAGCGATAGGGAATCTGTCTTCTGCATGTCTTTCTTCGTAATCCTGATCGTAAGCATCCATGATGTCGATACGAACCTTTGGAGTCATTTCCCAACCGTTGTGGATGTCTTTTAAGTATCTGTCATAGAACATCTTAAGATCCTGAAGGTTTCTTGGATCGTATGTATCCGGCCACTCGAAATCTCTGTGAGCTCTTAACCATTTTCTAGGTGATTTACATTTTCTGAAGGCTCTCATTGAACCAGGTAAGTGGAAGTGTGAGAAACCTGCTGTCTGATATACCGGGATTTTAACCTTTGAGAAATCAGCAACTTTGTCTTCCCAATATCCGTTGTATAATGGGTATTTTCTTGCCATAGCTACCTGATCGTCAACGCCGCCGAGACCTGTAACCTGAGCTGCGATAAATTCGTTAAATGAAAGAGCAGGGATACCACCTTCGAAAAGTGAATCTCTGTAAAGGTCTGTTGTGCATTCCCAAGGAGCGATGCAAGCAAGGTGTGGTGGCTGTTCTGCAGCAATACCCCACTGATGCATAGCAACACCTGAGTTACCTGACATACCGATTTTTCCGTTACACCATTCCTGAGTAGCAAGCCATTCTACGAAATCGTAGCCATCTTCTCTATCCTGGTGTGTAAACATATGAACATCGCCTTCCGAATGACCTGCACCACGAACGTCTACGTTAGCAAC
>CACZQX010000094.1 GCA_902783445.1 uncultured Lachnospiraceae bacterium | reverse complement strand
GTTTAGAGTATATATGAAGTTTATTAGCAGCTTGTTAATCAAGATCGTGTCTTGCAAGTATAGCAGCCGGTTTCTTGGCTACCGTTGAAATTACAGGTATCATACCAACCAAGATGTTAAATACGTATATGGCAACTACCGCAAGTATCACAATCCATGGTGTCATAAGGAATAGTGAACCGATATATTTAATCATGGACATCTTATAAAGTATGTATGACATTATTATGATTCCCGAAATTCCCGTAACCGTGGTTATGGCAATTATTTCCCCTAAGAATACCCTGTAAATATCGCTCTTTTTCATGCCGATTGCTCTGTAGATTCCGATTTCCTTTACTCTCGAAAGGAATGAGGATCTTATCATAAGGAATATTTCAACAAGAGATATTCCGATGATTATTGCCGATGCAATAAGACTTGTCTTTACCTGCTCGGCTCTGCCGTCATCATAGAGCTGTCTGCTTTGTGCATAAGTGTCTTGCGCGTTTATTTCATTTGCGCTTAAGTATTCAAGTGCTGCTTCCTTATCGTTGGCACAAAGGGTTATCATGCTTGAGTTAACAATCAAATCATAGAAGATTGTGTTTGGATTAACCAAATATATGTTTAAATCTTCTCTGCTTGTGTAATAACCCACAACGGTTAAGTTTACGCCGTTAATCTGATCTTTAACCTCCTTATTCAACTTCATCTCTTCTTTATTTGAGATGTTTACGATTGTTTCGTAGTCATTTTCAGGCAAACGTCCTTCTTTAAGCACAAATTTGTCCGCATATTCATTGTAGTCACCAATCTTTAACGGGCGAGCCGATATATCGCTATTCATATTGTAAAGCATATGAACTTCGGCTGTATCCGTGATATAGATTGACGGACTTTCAAGGTCCGCAACACCTACGATTGTATATTCGTCGTTCTCAGAGCTTTTTACCGTAAGACCGATGAAATCTTCCACATTGTTTACACCGCACATTTTAGGTGTAGGAGTGTTGTTCATAAGATTTGTAAGAGATAATTTGTCAACTACCACCTCATTATCGCTTTGCGGCAATCTGCCCGCAATCAAGTCGCTTTCCGTTAAAAGACTTGCATGTGATAAGCAGGCCGACAATTCATCCACAATCTCATTTGTCTGGTAAAAACCTTTGTAACTTAAGTTCAATCTTACAAGACTGTCACCCGGCATCACATAATCCACACCCGGAACCTCTCTGTATGAAAGGTAAGATTCAACGGAATAGGAGTTTGCATTTACCAGAACATAATTCTTGTTATATTGAATGAAGTCTTTGTCTTTCACATTGTAAAGTGCTGCAATGGTGCTTATTCCGTAAACTATAAACATAGCGGCAAGCACAAAACCCGCAAGCAAGAACTTCTTAAGTCCCGGCATTTTGGCGAGACTTTTAAAGCCACCGCCAAGCATGCCAAGTATATGGACAACGTTTGAATATTTCTTTTTAAAGTTATTATTGATAATATCCTTAAAATGAAATTCGTACTTTTCAAGAGTTTCTTTATCAAGCGCCTTGTAATGATCGTCGACAAACTCGATGCTTGAGTTATCATCAACCACTTCGACTCTTACATTTTCGGCACTTTGAACGTAAATATTTCCGTTCTTGACAACAATGTTAAGTTTTATTTTTTCATCGTTTTCGCTGTAAACGTTAATGTCACTTATCTTGTCGGAAAGCGCATCGTGATTTTTCATGTCTTTTAAGAAAAATCTGTTATCGATTGTGTATTCCAACTCATTGTTATGTTCGTTTACATAATCATTTTCAACTTTTCCGTCCACAAGCTCGATTATTCTCGAAGCGTAAAAGTTTGCAAGTTCGCGCTCGTGTGTTACAAGAAGCACCAGCTTATCCTTTGAAATCGCTTTAATGATATTCATGATTTCAACGGAGTTTTTGCTGTCTAAGTTTCCGGTAGGTTCATCGGCTAAGATTATGTCAGGATCTTTTGCTATAGCTCTTGCGATGCCTACTCTTTGTCTTTCACCGCCGGATAACATGTTTGCCGGACGGGATTTATATCTAAGCATACCTACCTTATCAAGGACATATTCCACACGCTTTTTGATTTCTTTCTTGTCCTTAAGACCTATCATTTTAAGAACAATGGCCACGTTGTCGAATACGCTCATTTCATCAACAAGCTTGTAGTCCTGAAAGATGTAACCTATTTGTAAATTTCTTATTTTGTCCGCATTATAGGCTGATACGGAATTCATCTTTTTCCCATTAACAAGGATTTTTCCGCTTTTAACTTTATCAAGGCCGCCTATTGTGTTAAGAAGTGTGGTTTTACCGCATCCGCTGGGACCAAGGAATGCAACCAAACCGTTATTATCAAATGTTAAAGAAGTATTATTGATAACGTGTACTTCGCTTTTTTTACCCTTGTTAAAGTATTTGTTTAAATTAACCAGCTCTAACATTTCTTACACCTCATCTCTAAATGCTTTCATTGCGCTGCCTTTGAACAGCTTGCTTGCGTACTTGTTGCCGATAAGAATTGCCATTCCCAAGAATATGAGATACAAAATCACATAATCCAAAATTGTAAGGTAATTAAGCATATTATCCACAAACGGTACCACAAAGTATCCCGCATAATTAAGGTATAAGAAAACCATAAATGCGCCGTAAGCTATACTTGCCACCACCACAAGTTCCAAGATAATTATGAACCTTATGGAGCTCTTCTTTCCTCCAAGCATTCTGAAAGTCGTATAGTATACGTTTCTCGATTTCATAATAAGTCTTATTACGAAATATGTTATGAAGAAAAGTACTATAAACAATACTATTGTCATAAATGTGTAGAAGATGTTTGACATTATTGCCATATCATCTATATAAAGCGCATCTGTAAGTGCCAAATATTTAAAGCCGTTTGCATCCAAATAATCCTTAAGAGGTTGTAATGCTTCATCCGAAAAATCTTTTACGAATATACTGCTTTGGAATGTTCCCGTTGCAAAAAGTGAATTGTACTGGTCCGGATTGATATAAATCGCACCTTCTTTTTCCTCATCGTAAGGAATTCCAAGTTTGTCTTCTATATTCCATTTCGAATATGTATCTACGATTTCAAGATCAAGTCCCGTTTCGTAATAAAGGCTCTTATTTGTTATCGAAAGAGGAAGTCCTCTTACATATCCTCTTTCCACCGTTTCGTTAAGGTTATATGAAACCACTACGCAACCCGGATCCACATTGGCATTTGGAATTATCATAAATTGCGGACTGTATTGATCCGAATCATAATACTTTTCATCAAAGAGCACTCTCAAATGGCTATACTGTCTGTTGAGTTCAAAATTGTAATTGTTCAGGTAGTCGTTGCTTACGAAAAACAGCATGGAACCGTATTTATCGCTAAGCATCGGCGAATCTTCGATGTATTTTACACCGGCTATATAATATGGTTTTGTCAAATCTATTTCTCCCATATCATTTTCACCGTAAAGCGTTAATCCAACCATTTCTTCGGCCGATCCCTGAATAAAATAGTTGTCTTTCGATAAACCGACAACTATTTCGTTTGCATTTTCCGGAAGTCTGCCCGCATCCGGTTCTCCCTGCAAAGTATCGATTCCCACTGCCGATCCGTTTAACCAGTAGTTGTAGTTCTCATCATTTAAAAACACCATATTATCAAGAGGCAGATCGTTTTTAACAACGCTGTCCACATTTTCAAGGGCTGAAATTGCAGCCAATTCTTCATCGCTAATAGGCTGACTATCAGCTTTTTTTATAACTACTCGGTTATTGGATGCGTTGTTAAAAACCCAGTTGTAGCCGCTTATGGAATTCAAATAATTGTTCTTCTCATAGGATGCATATTCCGCAAGGATTGCTATAGTGAGGAATGCGAAAACTATGAGCAGAAGAACGAATTTGGGAACAACGTTAAATGTATTTCTTACTCCAAGTCTTATGAGGTTCCCAAAGGAAATATTCTTCTGTTTCTTTTGGGGAGGCAATGCGGCTTCTTTTGTTTCGGAAATCTGCTTGTCTTCCAAAACCTTTCCGTCGTGCATCTTAATCTTTCTTGTTACGTATTTTTCGACCTGCTCGTAGTTGTGGGTTACGATGATTACAAGTCTTTCTTTTGCGATTTCTCTGAGAAGCTTTACAACTTCTTCCGCTGACGCAAGATCCAAATTACCCGTCGGTTCATCGGCAATAATTATCGGGGTTTCTTTTGCCAATGCCCTGGCGATTGCCACACGTTGTTTTTGACCGCCGGAAAGTTTTGATACCTTAGTGTTTCTGAATTTATAAAGGTCGACTTTTTTAATAAGGTCGAAGGCCTTTTTCTTTAATTCGCGCCTCTTTGTGCCGTTAAGCATAAGGACAAGCTCGATATTTTGAAATACCGTATAACTGTTTATCAAATTAAATGTCTGATAAATGTTTGCGATATTTTTTCTTCTGTAATTTTCAAAGTCTTTTTCGGAGAAATGGCTGGTCTCTTTGCCGTCAATATACATTTCTCCTTCTTCATAAGTGTCAAGACCGCTTATTACATTAAGGAGAGTTGACTTACCGCTACCGGATTCACCGGTTATGGCTACAAACTCACCCATGTTAAATTCCAATGATACTTTACTGAAACCGCTGGCTATAACGCCCTTGTTGTAATAAAACTTCGAGACATCTTTAAGTCTTATCAAACTGTTTTCCATAATTTTTTCCCTCTCTAACCGCTTTTATACAACTGTATTACTCGGTTAACTATTACCAAATCTGCTAAATTACTGCACTTTCTTTCGATGTATTTTAGCTGTACTATTTACATTAGTACACCTGTTATGCATAATATACCACCTGCCATTTTAGATGTCAACATCTTTTT
>CACZQX010000093.1 GCA_902783445.1 uncultured Lachnospiraceae bacterium | reverse complement strand
GAGCTTGACCACTTTAAAAGTTTAGATTTTCCGCTTCAATATTGGTGCTTCGAACACTTTGTTAAAAATAATCTGAAAGATGCAGATTATTTCATTGCATATATCGAAGCCCAAAAGGAGAAAAATAATGCTTAAACTTTTAATTATCATTATTTGCGTAATAGCAATCGCTGGAGTTGCTATTTACGTAATAGCAGAATAAAAGAAAACATAAAGGAGGCAAATAATGATATTGCTTGAAGTTTCTTTTGTTATGCTTGGTGTATTAATTCTAGTGGCATTCCTAATTTGCCTAATAGCGAAGAAATAAAAGAAAAATTTTATATAGGAGAATAAATGATGAATGTTTTGAATCTTTTAAGTAATACTTATCGTGATCTAGATGAGATTATTGATGCTATAGGGTTTAAACGCTCCGGTGACAAACTTGTCCCCAAAACAGAATACACCCAAGAACACTTCTTAAAAGTTCTGACTGAATATGTAGAGTCAGAAGTTGAACTTGGTCAGAATCCGGATTATGTACTCGGTAGTCTGCTTGAAAATTCTAATGATCAAGCGGTGCTAAGAGAGATGTTAGCAGAAGAATAAAATATAATAAGCGGGCCATATGGTCCGCAGATATGCGTCAGTAACTCAATGGTTAGAGTTCAATCCTAGGTAGTAAGTCCTTTGTAGACTAGTTGTTGGTTCGAGTCCAACCTGACGCACCAGGGGGTAATAGCAAATTTCAGCGACCTAATGTCAAGTAGCAATACTTAAACAGAATAAAGAATTAAAGTACACAATTTTTAAAATGTTTAAGGCGAAAACGACAGGCCAATTGTTGGATGTGCGGTTGGGTGACCTTAAGCCCGCCATACGCCTCTGTAGCTCAGTCGGTAGAGCAGGGGACTGAAAATCCCCGTGTCGTTGGTTCGATTCCGACCGGAGGCACCACAAAATTTAAAAAAGGAGTAGATGCTTATGAAAGTATCGAACATTAAAAAGGTTTCACCAGAGGCTCTTGAAGCATTTTTGGCCTTCAAAAGAAAGCACGGTGTTGTGAAACCTAAGAAAGGGCGGGGATCTTTTTCCCGCAAAGCAAAACATAAGGAGAGATATGAATGAAAAGGAAAAACAAAATTAAAGGAGTAATTAAAATGATAGCCATTATCTTAACATTCACAATACCATTAGTAATCGTTTTAACATTATTGCACACAGCACCGATACTACCAAAAACAATAGCAGATCCGGTGAATTTTGAAGATATGTCTGATCAGCTCGTAGAATGTTATGAAGGAGCGAGCACAAACGATCTTGCAATACTTATTTCAAATCGAGATTTTTCTCGTAAAGAAGTTGAGAAAGTGTTACAATCTCACGGTTATAAATCATACGAAGATGGATGTGAAAAAATTGCATCCACTGGCAAAATAGCTTATGTACCACGATTTGAAATTAACGGTATTACATATGGTGGTTACTACACTACCAAATCAACAATATTATATCATACAGCTCTTGAAGCTGGAATAATAAAGGAGTAAAATATGAGCAAGACAATCAAAGACACAAACATTAAATATCAACGTTCCATCGAAAAAGAATGGCGTAAAAAGCGTCGTATGGAACGTAATAAGAAAAAGAAGGGGCTAAGATGACTGATGAATATATAAACAAAGATATCGCTTGGCCCTATTTTAAGAAAGCACAATGTGTTAAAGATAGAAAAGAACTGGTTGATTTATTCAATAAAATTCCTTCTATAAATATACAAAAAATTTTAAATCAAAAAGCTCTGAAAGATGTAGGGCAACAAAAATAAAATGGAGGTTTTATATAATGAAAGTTTTATCCTCAAAGGGTTTAGAGAAGATATCTGAATTACAAGACAAGTATAGGTTTCAAACTACTTTTGAAATCACAGAACCAGAAAAAGTTATTGATTTCTTAACAAGCTTACAACACGCGTATTATTACGGTTTAGATGTAGACGACGATGATTTGGACTGGATAGACAAAACACTTGAAGTTTTAACGAGTTAATAAGGAATAAATAGGAGGTAGAATAAACATGAAACCATACGATGTAGGTTTTATATGTGGTCGATTCCAAACATTCCACAAAGGTCATGAAAAATTAATACAAACAGCGCAATTACTATGCGATCGCGTATTAATTTTTATAGGATCTGCTCAGGAATGTGGAACCGAAAGAAATCCATTTAACATCACCACAAGAGAAAAGATGTTGCGTGAAGTTTATGGATATAACGATAATGTAATGATCTATGCATTATCAGATATGACAGACGAAAATGATATAAGACCAGAATGGGGTCAATATCTCATGGACCATATCAAGCGATATATTCATAAATCACCCGAACTTATGGTTTATGGTAATGATGATAGTCGTAGCGGATGGTTTGATAAAGAAACACTCGAAAACACCGCAGAACTCATCATAAACCGTAATGATTTACCAATATCGGGTACGATGCTTCGCGATTTGATGGTAAATGATAAGCGTGAAGAATGGATGAAATTAGTAAACCCAAAACTTCACAAAATGTATGATCAACTAAGAGCAGAGCTCTTAACAATAAATAAAAGAAAAGGAGATTAAAATTATGAACATTTCAGAAATTAAAAAGGCAATCAAAGGAAACGCAACAATGACAGCTGCTGCACGTCAGCTCGGTACAACCCCATACGCTCTTCAGAAGGAAATCAGGGATAATAAACTTCAGGATTTCGTAAAAAAGATAAAGGAGAAAAATGCATTTAAAAAGGACGTAAAAGCCTATATTAAGCTTTCATATGCAAACAACACTAACAAAGAAATTATGGAAGCTTGTAAGGTAAACTCCAGAACATTCTATCGTATTCTTTGGGAAATCAGAGGTGAAGATCCTTCATTCCTTTGCAAACGCGAACTTATTGATAAAAAGCGTGTTGTATGCTTCGATAGCATAGGAACAACACACAGAGAGGAGTATATGGGGGCAACACAGGATGGAATAATACAGGCGGCAATTTTGACGAAATAATAATTATAAAGGAGTAAATCATGAACAAGGTTATTGAAAGTATTCAGCGTCTCAAAATGGAAGTTATAGCACTAAACAAAGAATTACTTGAACTCGAAGAAGCTTATGCAAAAGAGCAAAGAGTAAATAAGATATTACGTGAAGACTATAATCACATGTTCGATGATTATCTAGCATTATATAAAAGTTGCGATCACATAATCAGCGTATCGAAAGAAGATCAAGACCGT
>CACZQX010000092.1 GCA_902783445.1 uncultured Lachnospiraceae bacterium | reverse complement strand
TTGTTGCTGTGTTTTTTGTTTATTGCTCACAAGCAACTTTGATATATTACCATTATGAAAATACTTTGTCAACCGATTTTTTCAAATATTTTTTTATTTTTTTCAAAAAAGAAATAATGCATCAAAAAAAGCCCTAAATTTAGGGCTTTTATGATATTTCAATCCTCAATATTTTTTATAAACTTTGCCGGCACACCGCCTACCACGGTATTGTCTTTAACATCTTTTGTTACAACGGCGCCTGCTGCCACCACTGCGTTGTCGCCTATTTTTACTCCTCCTGTAACAACGGAATTTGCCCCAATCCAAACATTTTTTCCGATATAAATCGGCGCCGGATGAAGCTGTTGTCTTTTTTCGGGACACATATCATGGTTAAGAGTAGCAAGCACAACACCGTGTCCGATCAAGGCTCCGTCATCTATACAAATGCCGCCTTGGTCCTGAAATTTACAATCTGCATTAATAAATACATTTTTGCCGATTGTAATATTCTTACCAAAATCAGTGTAGAACGGCGGAAAAAGGCCGAACCCTTCGCCCACTTCTTTACCTATAAGCTCGGAAAACAAGGCTGCCAGTTCGTCCGGCTCATGGTATTTTGTATTAATTTCCATAGTTATCTTTTGAGCCTGCCTGCTGTAGAATCGCATCAATTCTATATATTCCCTATCGGTTCCCAGAGTGGCTTTGCTGTTAAAGTGTTTTAATAATTCTTCTAATTCCATTTTTCCCTCAAAACTATCCTTTTTATAAGAGCATATATCTTCTTTACCGCAAGATTTATCAAGCCTCCCGATATAAAAGAAAGTCCGAATACAGCCGCTGTTAGCGCCAATCCGACTACTATGTAGGATGACATCGGGTATTCGCCGTATTTCCAAACGTAAATCTTGTTGTCGAAAATATATGATATCAAATACATTTCAAGTACACAAGACGATATGATTTTTGCAAGTTTCTTTACTAATTCATTTTTTACATTCAATCTGTAAACAGCCAAAAACAAAAGCACTGTCACCGCCGCCAGCATAATATTGCTGTATTCAAGTCCGTATCCCGTGTAGAAATTGTCGGCTTGTGTTCTTGTTGATATATTGACAAAGGCCATTACAACCCCTACAAATAATGCAGTAATAACACATGCGATGCTGTTTAGTTTTGGTTTATATGTCTTTATGTAACAACCTATTACATAGTAAGTTATTGGATACAATGCCGTAAAATAGCTTGGTAGAATCGTGCTTCCCTCTGACAAAACACCCATTGAATTAATTGTTGACGGCACAAATGTTACAAGGACAAGAGATATGACCACCGCAATGTGACCCTTTTTGTTTTTTATGGTCATCCACACAAGGTTGATTATCGGACTTATCAGAATCAGGCCTATATACATTCCGATGTACCAGCTGTATGTTGCCATTTTAAAGCCCAATAGCTCCCCAATCCACTCTCTTGCAGTTTTTTCCTCGTGCAATACATTGCTTCTGTAAATATAATGAATCACGGAAATTAAAAACCACGACAAAAGGATGGGAATAAGCGACATATAATAACTCTTATCCCATCTTTTACCGCATTTTAAATATCCGGTTAACATCATATACATAGGCACACAGCTTAAAAACAGGGGCAACATTGATACTGCCATAAAGCCCGAAACGGTTTCTATTTTCTGAAAATAGAACCCATTTCTTAAGTAAAAATGAAGCCATAACATTAAGCAAAATGCCATAATCCTGACCAAGTCAACTCCAAATTCTCTGTTTTTCATTGTCTTTTACACTTCCACAAAAAGTACGCCTCCCGAAAGCTTTAATTCAAAAATACATGTTCAAACGTTATTTTCCCGCTATTGTCTATTTCAAGCAAGCCGTAGCCGGGAATCCTATCCGCCGTTCGCGGCTTGGATATGCTACCGGGATTGAAAAGATGGCGACCGTTTACTTCTTTGTAATACGGCACGTGTGTATGACCGAAAATAATAATATTTGCATCCGTTAGCTCAAGCAGACTTTCGGGATTGGAATTTACGTAGCCGTCACCGTGGCGTATGTAGATGGTATTTTCCCCAAGTAAGACTGTTTTTTCTATCGGAAGGTCACAGAAGAAATCGCAATTCCCTCTTACTATATGTGTTTCCACACCCGCTATCGCGGACAAATCGTACTCAAAGCCTTCTATATCACCGGCATGCAAGACCATATCATATGGGCGCTTAGTGTTTAAAATGCGCTCCATGTTGTCGTTTTTTCCGTGTGAATCGCTGAATATAAGGATTTTCATATTTTTCATTATATCATCTCTCTTACCATGACCACTTTTTCGATTATATAGCCGTGTTCCTTGGCATTTTCGCCGCTTATATCTTTCGTGGCAAGGAATACCAAAATTATTAAAAATATTGCTATTCCAAGACATATCAATCTTTTAATCGCTCCTTTGTAAGGGCGTCTGCCGCTTGTAAAGGTTGTTGTGTAATATATGTATTTTCGCTCCCTTGCAATCAAAATCAAGAAGCAATATAACGCAACTACCGTCACTTCGGTCAATATCATTATTTCTTTGGCGCTTTGCAGATGAATACGCTCGTATATGAAGAGGCAATATACAATCCATGCTGCTGTTTGAATTAATATGGAAATTCTGAATGAATGGGTTATTGCAAAGATTATAAGATAGAATGCTGCAAATACCAATATTGAAATGAAGTGATCTTTGAATGTAATTGTATTGAAGTGTGAGTTTACATAACTTCCGACCATATAGTAAGTCACATACCAATTTGTAGCAACGGTAGGCAATAAAATCATAAGATATTCTGCTTCTTTACTTACTAAGTTCATACCTCTGCTATCTTTTGTTTTTGCCTGAAGATGGCTTACTATAATGCGCACACAGAAGATAACCACCATCAAAACAATAGTTACGATGGTTGTCCCCCAGGAAATATCTTCATTCAAAAATGTCATGGTAATCATTAAGGCCAGCGATGCCAAAAATAAAATCATTATGGCACATGTACGCTTTTTGCCTATATAGTCTACTACCAAGGTATCTCTCCTATCGTGCTTATGCCTATAAGGTTCATTTTATCCAATCCTTTTATGGATTTATTTCCTTTTATTTCTTCCAAAGATGCCTTTGGAAGTATGCATGTTTTAAAGCCCAGCTTTGCCGCTTCGGCTACTCTTTGTGCCGCCATTGATACGGCACGTACTTCCCCCGAAAGTCCCACTTCGCCGAATACTACAACATCGACGGGAACTATTTTGTTTTTGTAACTTGAAAGCAGCGCCACAACCAAGCCCAAATCAAGGGCAGGCTCGCTTACTTTCATTCCTCCAGCTATATTTACATATGCGTCGCAATCGGCAATATTTATGCCGAGACGCTTTTCCAAAACGGCAATCAAGAGATTAACTCGGTTATAATCCGTACCTGCTGCCGTTCTTCTTGCCATACCAAAGCCGGACTTTGATACAAGCCCCTGTATTTCCACCATTAATGGTCTGGTGCCTTCGATTAAGCACACTGCTACGGAACCCGATGTATTTTCCGGGCGACCTTGAAGCAAAAACTCCGATGGATTTTTAACTTCCGAAAGTCCTTCCATACGCATTTCAAACACACCTATTTCATTGGTGGAACCGAAACGGTTTTTAACGCCCCTAAGGATTCTATAGGATGCATGTCTGTCGCCTTCAAAATAAAGCACCGTATCCACCATATGTTCAAGCACGCGCGGTCCCGCAACCACGCCTTCTTTGGTAACATGCCCTACGATAAAGATGGATATTTCAAGACCTTTGGCAAGCTGTAAAAGCATATTGGTGGATTCTCTTACCTGGCTTACACTGCCTGCGGCTGCTGCCACATCTTCCCTAAACATGGTCTGGATAGAGTCGATTATAACCATTTCGGGCTCACTCTTTCTGATATGAGCCTCAATCAAATCGAGATTTGTTTCGCAAAGAATCAGCAGATTATCGTTAAAATCTCCCAATCTGTTTGCGCGAAGCTTTATCTGTTTTAAAGACTCCTCACCTGTTATATATAAAACTTTATGTCCGTCATCCGACAGATGTTTGCATACTTGAAGCAAAAGGGTTGATTTACCTATGCCCGGATCTCCGCCCACAAGTATTAGAGATGCCGGCACTATGCCGCCACCAAGGACTCTGTCAAATTCTTCTATTCCCGTTGTTACTCGGTCTTCCTGCATTATGGATATTTCGGATAAAGTCACCGGTTTTTCGCTTGTCAGGGCATGTTTTTTAGCACCCTTTGACTTTGGAGCCACAGGTGCCTCAACAAAACTATTCCACTGCTTACAGCTCGGACACTGGCCTAACCATTTTGATGACTCAAAACCGCATTCCTTGCAGAAAAACTGTGTTTCTCTAGCTTTTGCCATCTATTCTCCGATAGTTACTGTTTTTTAATCATTACTTCGACTGTTTTTCCTTCTTCAAGATCGAGACTTAAAGAAATTTTTCCGCCTAAGTTTGTTTTCATTATGCCTGCATATGCACCGTCGATGAAAACATTGTATTCTTTGTCACTTTCCAACTCCAAAGTTGCTTGAGCAGCTACATTGCCTTCAACTTTAAAAGAAATTTCCGTTGCATCCGCTTTAAATTCATGTACTGTTGTACCCGGAACGGACTCGTATACAAACATATCGTTTCTTTCGAGCTTTGTGATGTCTTTGTATGTTTTTACTTTGTAAACATCACCTTTAAACTCGAAATCGGCCTTTTTTGATTTTTCAGCCAATTCGTAGTTTCCGAAATCAAGTCCTTTCTCTTTGTCAGCTTTGATAAGTTCTTTAATGACCATTGTTTTCCCCTTTCGACTTAAAAAGTCTTTAGTTTTGTTTATTTTTCATTTGTTCTTTTTGTTTAATCTCTATTCTTGTGCCACAAGAAAATCAAGTTCCTTACTTGCCACGGTTACGGTTACTTTATCACCGCGTTTAATGTCTCCCGCAAGTATCTTTTCAGCCATTTCATCTTCAATCAGCTTTTGAACCGTACGTTTAACGGAACGGGCACCATACTTCTTATCAAATCCTTTTTCGATAAGAAAACTCTTTGCCTGACCGGATACGATAAGGTCGATATCCATAGCTTCTTTGGTGCGTTTTGCGATTTGGTCCGTAATAAGAGTAACGATCTTTTTCATGTCGTTCTTTGTAAGGGCCGCAAATACTATGGTTTCATCGATTCTGTTTAAAAACTCCGGTTTAAATATAAACTTGAGCTCGTCAAGAACCGCCGATTTCATCTTTTCATAGTCGGCACGCTCATCTTTTTCAACGGCAAATCCCAAGTTTTTAGGTTCCATAATACGCATTGCGCCGGCATTTGATGTCATTATGATGATTGTGTTTTTAAAATCGACTTTTCTGCCGTGTGCATCGGTAATATGTCCGTCGTCAAGTACCTGAAGAAGTATGTTAAATACATCCGGATGTGCTTTTTCTATTTCATCAAAAAGTATGATGGAATAAGGATTTCTCTTAACACGTTCGCTAAGCTGGCCTCCTTCTTCGTAGCCTACATATCCCGGAGGAGAACCGATAAGTTTTGATACTGAGTGTTTCTCCATATATTCGGTCATATCGACTCTTATGATTGAGTTTTCCGTTCCGAATACCGCTTCCGCCAAGGCTTTTGAAAGCTCTGTTTTACCTACGCCCGTAGGACCCAGGAAAAGGAATGAACCGATTGGTTTGTTAGGGTCTTTAAGTCCCACACGTCCTCGGCGCACCGCTTTTGCCACTGCTTCAACGGCTTCGTTTTGACCGATTACTCTCTTATGAAGGATAGTCTCAAGTTTTTTAAGACGCTTTGCTTCTCCTTCCGCAAGTCTCTTAACCGGTATCTTAGTCCATTTGGATACTACTTCCGCAATATCGTTTTCAGTTATGTAAACCTTTTTAGTATGTTTTTCTTTGTCCCATTTAGCGCGAAGTTTGGCAATCTCCGCCTTCTTCTTGCCTATTTCTTTATGGATTCTGCCCGCTTCATCCAGTTTTTCTTCTTTGATGGCTTCTTCCATAGCTTTTTCAAGCTCTTTTATTGCATCTTCATCTTCTTTTAATTTAACCGGTGCAGTAAAAGTTGCAAGACGAACTCTTGATGACGCCTCATCTATCAAATCGATTGCCTTGTCCGGCATAAAGCGGTCATTTATGTAACGTTCGGACATTTTTACGGCTGCCTCAACAGCTTCATCCGTAATGGTTACATTGTGGTGTTCTTCGTAGTTTCCGCGTACTCCTTTAAGAATTTCGATTGCTTCCGCCTCTGTAGGTTCTTCAACGGTTACAGGCTGGAAACGACGCTCCAAAGCCGCATCCTTTTCAAAGTATTTGCGGTATTCCTCCAGCGTGGTAGCACCGATTACCTGAAGCTCACCTCTGGCCAATGCCGGTTTAAGTATATTTGCCGCATCGATTGCGCCTTCGGCACCGCCGGCACCTATTATTGTATGTATTTCATCGATAAAGAGAATAACATCTCCCGAATCTTTTACTTCTTTTAAGATGCGTTTTACTCTTTCTTCGAATTCACCTCTGTATTTGCTGCCCGCAACCATGCCGGACAAATCAAGAGATAAAAGGCGCTTGCCTTCCAATGTTTCCGGAACAAGTCCAAGAGCGATATTTGCTGCCAATGCCTCAACTATGGCTGTTTTACCAACACCCGGCTCACCAAGAAGACATGGGTTGTTTTTGTTTCTTCTGCTTAAAATCTGGATAATACGCTCGATTTCGTCGTGACGACCGATAACCGGATCCAACTCACCCTTAGCCGCAGCCATGGTTAAGTCCTTGCTGAATTGTTCAAGGGATGACTGTTTTGCCTTGTCTTTGTTGCTGACGATTTTGCCGCCGTGGAACTCTGATTTGTAGCTTTCCGCATCTTCACCCATGGCTACCAAAATATCATAATAAACACGCTGGATATTTGCTCCCAGTGTGCCGATAAGTCTTGATGCTATGCACTCGTCGTCCTTTAAAATGGCAATAAGAATATGCTCGGTGCCGATTTCTCCCGCACCGAAGCGTCTTGCCTCTTCAGCCGCATTTTCTATTATTCTTTTGGCTCTGACGGAAAAGCCGCTCATTTCCATGATGTTTACACGATTTGAAGGTGTAACAAGCTTTTCCACCATATCCATTACTTTTTCAGATGTTATTTCGTAGCGTTTAAGCACAACACCCGCAACACCTTCTTCAACCTCTGTCAGGCCGATTAAAATGTGCTCTGTTCCTATGTAGCCATGCTTTAATCTGTCTGACATCTGCGCAGCTACCGTGATGGCTTCTTTGGCCATCTTGCTGTATCTCATTTTCATAATAACTACCCTATATAAGATTCATATTCATCGTAAATTTCGTCCAAAACCTTGTGCGCCTCTTTTCTTGAAAGATTGCGGCATATGGCCTTTGCGACTATAGGCTTTAGTTCGTCTTCGAACTCGGCAACGCTTCTAAGCTTGTCAAGATCGATTTCCACAATAGCGCCGTGACGTCTGTCTATTTTTATAAGACCTTCGTCCTTTAAAACCGCATAGGCTTTGTTAACCGTGTGCATGTTGATACCCACGGTTTCCGCAAGGCTTCTTACCGATGGCAATGATTCCCCTACTGCTATTTTGTCTGTTGCTATTCCCAAAATTATCTGGTTGCGAAGCTGCATGTATATAGCTTCATCACTGTTAAAATCAATTTCTATATACAAATTTATTCACTCCCTATCCCAATTTTTGTTATATATATAATAACACAGTTAAGATAGAGCTGCAACTACATTCCCTCGTTGTCGTCAAGGTCCAAAAAATCGAAATCGTTTTCCAAGGTTTTTTCAACAGCCTGGCTTGATTGAATTATTTCTTTGTCGAGCTCGTTCATTTGCTTGTTTTCGAACTCGTCCATATCTATTTCGGTTTCGAAGAAATCGTCTGCTTCGGCATTTCTTGCCTCTTCGGCTTTTCTTTCTTCAGCCATGCGTTTTTCTTCTTCTTCCCTTACTTTTTTAAGAAATTCCTTTTCTTCCGGAGTCAAATCTTCGGAACTCATTTTTCTTCTTTTTTCTTTTGCTTTTTTAGGCTTTTTGAAGATGTATTCGTCCTCATCATCTTCTTCGTCATCTTCATCATCTTCATCATCTTCGTCGTCGTCGAATTCGTCGTCTTCGTATTCTTCATCCTCATCCTCGAATTCGTCATCGTAAGATTTGTTTCTTTGTTTGAAGAACAATATTATGAAGATTAGGGCAACTACCGCAAGTCCGCCGATAATTGCATAGCTTATGATTTTGAAGTTTTTATCAAATGATGATGTTTCTTTTGTGTCATCGCTTGTTACGGCACTCATAAGCTTTTCGGAATAGCGCATGATTGTCTTTTCTTTTAAATCGTAAAGATAAAAGCCTTTTTCACCGCTTTCGTTTTCCGCATACATGAGGCAATAATTTTCATCCGCATCGCAAATCCAGCCTTCAATGTTTTTGCCTTCTATCTGAAGTTCAACTTTTGAAAAACCTTTCGGCGCTTTCGAAACGATTGTATCATCAGGTGTAAGAACCGTGATGCTTCTGCCTTCAATTGTTAATGTTGCCTGCACTTGCTTTGTGTTTGATGCATCCGCATCGGAAACGGTTGTTGTTTCAGGTTCCGCGCCCGCTTTCATTTCCGCATATGCCGCATCATCTACATTTGTCTGAATTACATATGTAAGTACTTCGCCGTTTTCGGCTGTTACATCAATGTATGTTTTGTTTGCACCCGGATCCATGTTGGCGTAACGAACCGATGTTGTGGCGTTGCCGTCGGATGTTGTGGCGCTGATTGAAAGTTTTACCGTATCGCTTGGTGCAGCTGTTGAATATGTTGTTGTGCCTGCGGAAAATGCAGGTGAAAGTATAAGCTCTGTTGCAGTGCCTGCGCTGTTTACGGCCGATACCGAAAGAGCTGAGAGGGTGTTTGTTGATGAGCCTGTGGCTGCACCGCCGCCTACGTTGATTGCTGCCGAAGAACCGGATATATTCCATTTATCGGATGAATATGCTGCTTCAACCAAGGTATCTCCACTAACTCCCACACGTCCGGAGCCTACCGCAATTACCTTAAAAGTTGCGCTTGCACTGAATGATTTTGTTGCTTCCCCTTGGTATGCATCCTGAATCACCGCAGATCCGCCGCTTCCCGACGCGCCGCCCGATAATTCCAATATTGAACTATCGTAATTTATATATATGTCTCCTCCCATCATTTCCGTATCCGATGAGACAGAGAAAGTAACCGTAATGGCGTCTCCTACGCTTGGCGAAGCATTTGAAATTGCCACCGAAGAGCTTCCCGATGCTGCCTTCGTAATGCTTGCAACAGGTAATACAAGCGCAAAGACAAGTGCCAGACATGTTGCTAATTTTGCAATTCTTTTCATCTTTCTTTCTCCTTTTTTTACATTTAATCTCTATTTCCATCCGTAGGCTGTTGCCATCCCCATACATGCAACAGCATAATTAATTTCAAATGTTTACTGAGTCAATCTAACATAACCAAACAGATGTCTTCTTAAGGCAAGAATATCGCTTGTGGATGCAACACTACCATCTTTGTTTGTGTCCGCCGCTGTTGCGTAAACTCCCGAAAGCTTAACATATCCGAACAAGTGTCTTCGCATTGCGAGAACATCACTTGTGCTAATGGTTCCATCACCATTTACATCGCCGTAAATCACTATGGTGTACGACGAAATCAATGTCTTACCCGATGAATCAAATTCCTTTACAACTGTTCCCGTAGTAATGCTTCCCGATGTTTCGTTACCGTTTTTGTCGTAATATTTTACGATATTTCCGTTGGCTTGAATCTTGGAAGTTGCCTGCGCTACCGTAGTTCCGGGCTCAACACCCGTTATTATCTTGGTAGAACCTGATGTGGAGGTCTTATATCCTATGCTAATTTTTGATGTTGTACTTCCTGTATTTGTGCCGCTTCCACCGGTCGAGTTGCCGCCGCCGGAGCTATTTTCTCCCGACGAGCCGTTTGCCCTAACAATTGTTATGATATATCTATTTGTCTTACCGTTTTCAGCCGTAACATCAATGTTGAATGTATTTGCGCCAACACTTAATGATTTTGTACCTGTTCCCGATACTCTTGATGTTCCCGCAACCGGCGAAGCGCTTATATTTACGCTTGTTACCGAATTTGCAACATTTAAGCTATATGCATTTGTATAATACTTAAATGTCGGTGTAAGGTTGTAGCCGCTTACCGACAGGCTCTTAAGCATGTTGTTTGGATTTAAGTTTGAAGCAGGAGCCGTTACCGCCGATCCGGGCATATTGTTATATACAGGTATTTTAAATACCAAAGCCGTGTTTTGTTTCATTGTTTGCGTATAGGCTCCGGCCATTATTGATGCTTCGCTTTTTGCTGCGGCTATATTTTGCATATACTGATGTGTATACAAAGTTCCAACCAAGTCAAATTTCTTGTAATAAAGCGTATCTTGTCCTTGACTTACATATCCGTCAGCAAACCATTTCGCACCGCCGACTATTGATTTATACCTACTATTCCATCCGTTATTTTTGGCGGTTGTAAGGCCATTTGCAATTATTGTCGCACTGCCTTTTCCGCTTGCACCTATATTATAAAAATTATAATATCCGTTGTATCCCGAATATGTTCCGGATATAAGTGCGGAGTTACCATCCGTACCATGTTCTTGAAGAATGCTGGATGCAAGATAATAAGGGCTTACTCCCGACTGTCTTGCAGCTTCCATAATCATAGCGGGATAAGTTGTTCCTTCAACAGGGTAAGCTTTATCCATAAAAGTGCCTGCGCAAATGGACTCAACACCTGCCAAAGTATGATATGCCGGATTATAGGATAGGTTCTCAAACATGAATACTTTTGTTTCATCCAAGAAATTGCGCGGGTCCATGTAAAAAGATATTATGGCATCCGATGCTGCCACCCAACTACCGTTATCGAGGGGCGTCCAAGTGTTTGTTCCCCAGTCATAGGCACCTGATGCAGTGGATTTACACCAATCCCAATTGTTTGCCGGTGTAAGATTTCTTGCAAATGCTGATGCTTCACCCGCAACAACATCGGCAAAATTCATATTTATCCT
>CACZQX010000091.1 GCA_902783445.1 uncultured Lachnospiraceae bacterium | reverse complement strand
GTAGTTTCTGTCTTTTGTTCCGCTGACATGAACTCCTTCCCATGCTTCTTCCACACCAAGCTCTATACGTTTGTTTCTTACATCTTCTTCTTTTATATTAAGAAGCTTTGCAAGATATCTATCCGAAAAGCCGTCTTTTTTGGCTTTTACCAATGCTTCGTCCGAAGGCAAAGAGCCCTTTGATTCAAGGAGTTTTTCTTCTTCTTCCACCAACTCTTTCATCTGCTCGATGAAATAATGTTTAATCTTGGTAAGTTCAAACAATTCATCCACAGTAGCGCCTTTTCTTAAAGCTTCATACATAATGAATTGACGCTCGCTTGTCGGATTATGAAGAAGCTCAATAAGCTCTTTCTTGGATAATTCATTGAAATTCTTTCTGAATCCAAGACCGTACTGTCCGATTTCAAGACTTCTGATTGCTTTCTGGAATGCTTCTTTATATGTCTTACCGATACTCATAACTTCGCCCACGGCTCTCATCTGAGTTCCCAATTTATCTTGTGCACCTTTAAATTTTTCAAATGCCCAACGAGCAAATTTAAGAACCACATAGTCTCCGTCCGGAACGTATTTATCCAATGTTCCATACTTGCCGCAAGGAATTTCCGATAATTTCATACCTGTTGCAAGCATTGCGGATACAAGCGCAATAGGAAAGCCTGTTGCTTTGGATGCAAGGGCCGATGAACGGGAAGTACGAGGATTAATCTCGATTACAATAATTCTGTCAGATACCGGATCATGGGCAAACTGCACGTTTGTTCCGCCGATTACCTGAATGGCTTCTACTATTTTGTATGCCTGTTCCTGAAGTTTTTTCTGTGTTTCTTCGGATATTGTAAGCATAGGAGCCGAACAGAACGAGTCACCGGTATGTACGCCAAGTGGGTCGATGTTTTCTATAAAGCAGACTGTAATCATGTTATTTTCTGCATCTCTTACAACTTCAAGTTCAAGTTCTTCCCAACCAAGGATTGACTCTTCAACCAAAACCTGTCCCACAAGACTTGCCTGAAGACCTCTTGCGCAAACCGTTTTAAGTTCTTCCACATTATATACGAGGCCGCCGCCTGCGCCACCCATGGTGTATGCGGGACGAAGAACAACCGGATAACCCAGTCTGTCTGCAATTGAAAGGGCTTCATCAACCGAGTAAGCAACTTCACTTCTTGCCATTTCAATGCCAAGGCTTTCCATTGTCTTTTTAAACTCTATTCTGTCTTCACCACGCTCGATTGCATCGATCTGAACGCCGATAACTTTTACATTGTATTTGTCGAGAATTCCCTTGCTTGCAAGCTCCGAACAAAGATTAAGTCCGCTTTGACCTCCAAGGTTTGGAAGTACCGCATCCGGTCTTTCTTTAGCAATAATCTGCTCAAGTCTCTCAACATTTAAAGGTTCGATATATGTAACATCAGCTGTTCCCGGGTCGGTCATAATAGTTGCCGGGTTGGAATTAACCAAAACAATTTCGTAACCAAGCTGTTTAAGAGCCTTGCAGGCCTGAGTACCCGAATAGTCAAACTCGCATGCCTGACCGATTATAATCGGACCCGATCCGATAATTAATACTTTGTGAATATCTGTTCTTTTCGCCATCTGTTATCCCTCCGAATTATTCTTTTCCGTTCCAGCAATATGTGCAAAGCTTGCATGGGCTTATGCCTACAGCCTTTAACATATCATCAAGTCTGTTAAATTGAAGACTTGTAAAATTAAGTTCTTTTCTGATTTCCTCTACCATTTCCTTATAGCGTTTGCTTTCGGGATCTGCGTATTCATCCAATATTTCAGGTGTAACTTCTTTTTCTCTTTTCTCGATGATTCTTCTTGTAATAAGATCCATCTCCGAATTCGTACGTGAGAAGTTAAGATATTTACAAGCATGTACAAGTGGCGGACACGCAGGTCTTATATGTACCTCTTTTGCCCCGCTGCTGTAAAGGAACTCTGTGGTTTCCCTAAGCTGAGTTCCTCGAACTATGGAATCGTCTATTAAAAGAAGTCTTTTGTTTTTAATCAAGCTGTCTACCGGAATAAGCTTCATTTTTGCAATCAAATTACGCTGTGATTGTTTTGTCGGCATGAAAGAACGAGGCCATGTCGGTGTGTATTTAATGAAAGGTCTTGCAAAAGGCACTCCCGATTTGTTTGCATAGCCGATTGCATGAGGTGTACCCGAATCAGGCACTCCCGCAATAATGTCAACATCCGCACCGCCGCCGTCACGTTCTGCCATAAGGCGACCACAATTGTATCTCATTTCCTCTACGCCCACACCTTCGTACGAAGAAGTTGGGTAACCGTAGTAAACCCAAAGGAATGTGCAAATCTTCATTTCATCTCTTGCCGGCGAAACCGTTTCGCAAGACTCGGGAGTTACTAAAACAATCTCTCCCGGTCCCAATTCCTTATAATTTTTGTAACCCAAATTAAGATATGCAAAGCTTTCGAAGGAAATGCAATAAGCACCTCTCTTCTTGCCAACAACCAAAGGCGTTCTGCCCATTTTGTCGCGCATACCGTAAAGACCGTCTTTTGTAAGAAGAATAAGAGTCATTGAACCATCAATCACTTCCTGCGCATAACGCATACCTTCCACAAGGCTGTCTTTTTGATTTATGATTGCGGCAACCAACTCCGTTGGATTAATATCACCGCTGCTTGTTTCTAAGAAATGGGAATTACCGTTTTTATATGTTAATTGAACTAATTCATCAAGATTGTTGATTTTACCGACTGTGGTAATAGAAAATTGACCTAAATGAGAACGAACCATAAGTGGCTGAGGTTCGGCATCAGAAATACAACCAATACCAAGATTTCCGTGCATTTCATTAAAATGCTCTTCAAACTTGGTTCGAAATGGTGAGTTTTCGATATTATGGATAGCTAAATCAAAATGACCACTGCCATAAACTGCCATTCCTCCTCGTTTAGTTCCTAAATGAGAATGGTAATCTGTACCGAAATACAGGTCAAATACGCATTCATCTTTTGCTGCTACTCCAAAAATACCGCCCATTTGATGCTCCTTTTTTAGTAAATTATTTATTATTATTCAAGTTTCCTTGTAGAATTATATGTCCGCGGGACCCAAGTGTCAAGGATAATTTTGCACAATAATATGTGCTTTTTTATTTATTCAAATCAGTATAGTATCTAATTTTTCAAAAAGCCCAAAAAGGCTTTTTTCAATAGCGTCCACATTCGGTTTTATATTCTTCGGCATATATTCAAAATATGGTTGCGCCGCATCCGCATGAAAGGTCAATCTGCCTTTCATTTCCTTTATTAAATCCGGAATCTTTTCCACATTCACTTTT
>CACZQX010000090.1 GCA_902783445.1 uncultured Lachnospiraceae bacterium | reverse complement strand
GTTATCAACATAAAGCCTGTAACCTTTGTCCGAAGGAATTCGTCCCGCTGATGTATGAGGCTGTAAGATAAGTCCCATTTCTTCCAAATCAGCCATTTCATTTCTGATGGTTGCCGAGCTTAGGTTAAGCTCAGAATCTTTTGAAATTGTTCTTGAACCTACAGGCTCCCCGGTTTCAAGGTAATTTTGAATAATCGCCTGTAAGATTTTCATTTTTCTTGCATCAAGTTCCACGAATTCACTTCCTTCTCTAACAATCCTTTATGGACCAAATTCTCTAAAATCGTTGGATTTTCGCTTTTTTTTGCTATCTATTTCTATTTGTTAGCACTCAATAAAAAAGAGTGCTAATACTTCTATAAGTAATTTAACACTCGTGGAAATGTTTGTCAATATTAATTTTATAAATCACGACAAATTCAGTTTCTTCCTCGCCTTTTTCAGCACATTGAGATAGCAAATACAAGAAACAATCAATGCCAGTCCCGATATAGCTGCAAATACAAATGCATAGACCGGAATGATAAATTCCATAAGATTCAAAAACAAAGCAATGATAACAATCACTTTAATTAATCCGATGCTTTTCTTAAAGGAAAGACCTGTCGAGATTTTTCTTATTCCGTTTGTCACAATAAGCATTATAAACATGTTTACAATAGTCGAAAGCAACAGCGTGACAACAGTTATTATGTAGTTTCCCGCGAAGAATAGCAAAAAAGCCGCTGCTATCGATATGGCAAGCATTGCAATCCCGCAAACAAGCCCTTGTTTAAAAAGGCGACTTTCTTTGACCGTAGAAGCAAGCCCAATCACATTTATAATGTAGGCAACTATCAACAAAACAAGACCCAAATGCATCATAACCGAACCCGTAATAGCAATATCTGTGGCATTTGTAACAAATGCGGCGTAAGTATCGCCATAATCCAGCGGTTCCCCCAGTAAATCCTCATTTACCACCGATGCAACAAGCAAAGTAAATACAAGCCCCAGCGTCGTTATTGCTGTGGCAATAAGCATCATCATTCCGCCAATATAATATTTTCTCACACTTTTATACGCAACAGAATAACTCACAAACTCCCTCTTCTCCTATTTTAAATGTGTATTCATAAATTCGATGGTTTCGTTCGTAGCTCTTTCAAGCTGCTCACCCCAGAAACCATGGCTTCCGCCTGTTATAACCACAAGCTGAGCGGAAGGAAAATACTGCACAAACTCCTGCGTCGATTCAAGAGGCACATCAGTATCCAAATCCCCCTGCATGATAATAACATCTTTATTAAGATTTCCGATAATTCCTTTGATATCCAAAGAATTAAGCTCAAAAAGATATCTTTCGCTGACAAGCAATCCATCCCAAGAATACAAATCCTCAGTTACTTCATCGGAATTTGAATAATCCTCTGTAGGTCCCGCCGCCAGCACTTTACCGGAATTTTCCACCATATTGTATGCAGGATAAAAAAGCACCACCGCATTAATCTTATCTTGATTACTCTCCGCAACTACCGTAGCGATTAGTCCGCCGAAGCTTTGTCCGCTTAGGAAAATGTTATCATGGTCGAATTTGTCGCTGTTAAGCACATAATCAAGCACGATTTCATAGTCCATGATTTCCGTAAAGGTTGTCATTTCAGACGAATGCACCTTGGTTGAACTGTTTCTCGAACCGCCCACAAAATCAAATAAAATCGCAGCATATCCTGCTTCGACATAAGCATTTGCGGCGTCTTCACAGTTGTCCATTGTGCTGTTATATCCATGAGCAATAACGACCACAGAATGCACATCCTTGCCGTCATTAGGTTCCAACAACTCGCCCTCGAAATTATAATCATCACCATCATACTCCGACTTAGGCGTCTCAAATTCCAAACTACTGATAATAGGCTGACTGACAACGTAGCAGTTGATGCCGAGAACAAGCACTACAGAAATCACCGCCATAACAATTAAACCGATTATACTTTTCTTATCCATTGGCAAAACCCCTCTCATATATATTAATTATATCTTATTTTTCAGGGCTTTTATACTGTTATTTTCTTATTAGCTATACTAACCTTATTGAAAAAGATAGTCATTTAAAAATATTGAATTTGTGTATACAAAATGCTACATTTTAATAGTTAGTTGGTGCTAACCGAAAGGAGTTATGAAAAAATGAAGAATAAACTTGTAAGCAAACTTTTAGTTTTGGCAGCTGCTGCCGTTATGGTGTTTTCCTTTGCGGCTTGCGATTCCAAAAATGACGCTGACTCAGCCACAAACGCACAACAGGCTGAGGATGCAGTACAGGCAGAGCCTAACCTTGATGCTTTGGAAGGCAGGTATGTTAACCTCTTCGATGCATTTTCGGAAGAAAAATACAATGACCTCTGGGCCGATGCCCTTCTTAAATACTGCAGCGTTCCTGCTGATAAAGAGGCAGCCGTAAAAGATGCATTCTTAAGCATGTTCAAGACGGAAGTATACGGTGAAGAAGCCGAGAAACTTGCAGCCGAGGATCCGAATTACTATTCATTTAATTGTGCAATGACACAGGGTGTGGTGGAACTTAAAATAGACGGCAACACAATTTCCGGAGTGGATAAAGACGGCTACTGGATGGCATCGGGTATTTACAAAGACTGCGATGAGGAAATGATGAAAAACTGCATCAACCTCTTCGTATCGGAAAATGCCGACAATGTAAAGGCAATTGCTCAGAGCATGCAGTAAGCGGATAATGATAATAGCCGTTGCGAGATTAAAAATCACGAAACACAAGCAATCAGGCAAATGAGCGCAGTTCATATCCACTGTGAGTGAAGACTTAAAAAGAAGGTGGCTTTAGGGCTTGACCCTAAAGACGCCTTCTTTTTTTAGTCGTAACCACAGTTAGATGAACGGAGCGGTTGCCGCTTGTGTTTGTATTTTTAATCAACGCAACGGCTATTTTCCACTTGTCACTCGATCAGATTTTCCATACTTTTAATGCTTATAAGCAGTGTTGATGCATTATGTAGGAAGGACGATGCGGTTGGTGCCAAAATTCCGGCAACACTGCCGATAATAAGTCCCGTATTAAATCCGACGATTGTTCTGTAGTTCTTTTTGATTCTTTTAATAAGCGCATTGCTTATTGCCTTAAGGCTGACGATTTCGTACAAATCATCTGCGGCAATGGTAATATCCGCCACTTCTCTGGCGATTTCGGCGCCGTCGCTTATGGCGATTCCCACATCCGCTGCGCTAAGAGCGGGCGAATCGTTGATACCGTCGCCGATCATAATAACCTTGCGGCCTTTTTCCTTTTCCGTCAAAGCGCTCGTGATGATGAAGCACATACTCTTTAAGATCTCTTAAACGCTCGGATTTTGAAAGAATTTCGGCTCCG
>CACZQX010000089.1 GCA_902783445.1 uncultured Lachnospiraceae bacterium | reverse complement strand
ATATTGTTGGCAGACTTCCGGGAACAACAACGGTTTCCGCAAGAGTAAACGGCAAGACTATTTACTGTACGGTAGTTGTAACCAAGATGAATCCGTTAAAAAAATAATTAACTGTTAAATTATAAGACGCAGTTTGTATTAAACAGGCTGCGTCTTTTTGCATATCGCGAATGGGGCTTTCGTTGATTGAACTGCGATTAGTCAGCTAGCTTGTCAAGATATTAAAAATATTGAAACTAATATCTATTTATGCTATTATTATTTAGCTAAGCTGATATTAAAAACATAACTTTTAAGCATTAAGCAAAGTGAAATTTTACTCATAATAAGAGGTATATATAGATGAAGTGTATCAGATGTGGTGCCGAGTGCTCGGAAAATCAAGCTTTTTGCCTTAAATGCGGTTCTCCAATGCATGTGGTTCCGGACTTTAACTTAATAGAAGCCGAACTTGCCGACAGCGTGGGCAGATTTATGGATTCCGATGAAGAAGCGGAAAAAGACGAAAGTGTTATTGAAGAAGATGTTGATATTTACGGTAAAACGAAAAATATAAACATAAAAGAAAAAAGCGAAGATGACCTCGAAGACTTAGATGACCTTGACGATTTCGACGATTCGGAGGATTCCGACGACGATGATATTTCGGACGAGGATCTTGAGTACATAAAACGTGTTCGTGAAAGAAAGTTAAGAGAAGAAAAAGAAAAGAAGAAAAAAATTCTTATTATTTCTCTCATAGCCGCTGCCGCAGTAATTGTGATTTTGATTCTCGCTCTTGTAATAAACGGCAATGCTAATTCTTATGAGTCACACTACGAAAGCGCAATTGAATACATAGAAAATAAGAACTACGATAAGGCGGAAAAAGAACTTTTGGCAGCAATAGATGCGGCTAAAAGCGTTGATGAAAAGATTCAAGCAAGAGAGGCTTTGTATAATCTTTATGTCAGCGAAGGAAATGTTGATAATTCCAAAATTGCAGCCATTGTAAAAGAGCTTATTGGTTTAAATCCAAATGAAGATAAATATAAAGAATGGCTGTTAAAGTATGCCAAAGATATTCCGAGAGCCAGTGTTTCGAGCGGCAGTTATGATGATGTAATCACCATCGAGCTCAGTGCGGAAGCGGATGATATTTATTATACATTGGATGGTTCTAAGCCAAACAAAAACTCAACTCATTACACGGCTGCTTTCAAGATTGAAACAGAGGGCAAAACGGTCCTTAAGGCTATTTCTTATACCGATGGCAATGCCAGTGAAATAGCTGAGTACACTTACGAAATTTCCTTTGGCTCGGTTGAAGCGCCCGTTATAAGTCACGAAGGCGGTTCTTATTCGGAAAACACCGAAATTTCCGTAACCGTTCCGGATGGATGCAAAGTTTATTACAGCTATGACGGTTCGACACCTGACGAAAACTCACTTCTTTATGAAGGTCCTGTGGCAATGCTTAGGGGCAATAATGTTTTCTCGGCCGTTGCAATCAGTCATAACGGAACAAAAAGTAAGGTCGTTTCAAATGTATATAATTTAAGTGTTGAAGCTAATTATACTTACAATCAAGCAGAAGGCGTGCTTATAAACAAGCTTTTGGCAGAAGGTCAAATCACCGATGCATCGGGTAGTGACGGAAATGGTGGAAATTACAGCTTTAGCTACGCAAAAACAGAGAGCTTGTCCGCTGCCGAGTATTATATTATTAATGTTATACATAAAGATGCCAACGGCAATACATCCGGTACTTTCTATTACGGCGTGGATACATCAAACGGAAATGTTGTGTCGGTAACAAAACAAAATAACGGCAGTTACACAATTGACTAGCCTTTTACGGTATTAAGCATAATGATAAAAATTACTATTATTTGCGTGGGAAAGATTAAAGAAAGCTTTTTTAGGGATGCAATAAGCGAATATCAAAAAAGACTTTCAAAGTTTTGCAATTTATCAATTGTTGAAGTTGCGGATGAAAAGACTCCCGATAATGCAAGTCCCGCAACAGAAGACTTGATAAGAAAAAAAGAAGCCGAAAGAATATTAAAACACGTAAAAACGGGAACATATCTTATAGGCCTTGAAATAGACGGTAAAATGCTTGATTCCAAAGAACTTGCAAGTCATATCGACAATTTAAGCTTAAGCGGAAAAAGCGATATCGGCTTTGTTATAGGCGGTTCTCTGGGACTTGACAAAAGTGTAACATCCGCTTGCGATTATCATTTAAGCTTTTCAAAAATGACTTTTCCGCATCAGCTTATGAGAGTCGTATTGTTGGAACAAATTTATCGCGCCTTTAAGATTTTGGCCAATGAGCCATATCACAAATGATTGATTTTTGTAGCTTTTCGTTGTAAAATGTTTATGTAATTTCAGTTCGGATGAGATAATTAGATATTAAGAGGAGATATTTGTATTATGGATGAAAAAAGAAGTTTTAAAATATATGATGACGGTGAACTCGGTGAAGTCAGAATAGACACACAGGTGCTTGCTATAATTGCGGGTCTTGCGGCTGTTGAGGCCGAAGGGGTTGCGGGACTTGCCGGTAACATGACAAATGAGATTATCGAAAGACTCGGTATGAAAAGCCTTTCAAAAGGCGTTAAAGTTGTTGTGGGCAACAACAGTGCAAGTATTGAAGTTGCCGTATGCCTTGATTACGGCGTAAATATTATGAATGTTTCCGAAGACATTCAGGAAAAGGTTAAAACCGCCGTTGAAAGTATGACGGGTATTACAATCGAAAGCGTTAATGTTCGCGTTGCAAATGTTAACATTGAAAATGATTAAAAATGCTTTTTAACCTTAAATATGTATAGTATAATAAAAGAGTGTCATAGTGACACTCTTTTTGAATGATTTTTAAGTATATATAATTTACAGCAAAGAAAGTGTAAAGGAACAGTGTATGACCAGAAGAGAGCTTAGAGACGGAATATTTGAATTGTTATTCAGAATGGAATTTCATTCTGAAGAAGAATTTGAAGAACAAGTCAGAATTTTTAATGAATTATATGATGAGAAACAAGAAGAAATCGGCGGAAAGAGTATTGACGAAGAAGATCTTGAATACATAAAGAATAAAGCTTTGGCGGTTTATTCCATGCGCGATGAAATAGATGCTTATATTAACGGTGTTTCCGAAAACTGGAAAACCGACAGAATGGGCAAAGTGGATTTATGCATAATAAGACTTGCCTACTATGAAATCAAACATGATGATGACATTCCGCAAAAGGTTGCGATTAATGAGGCAATCGAGCTTGCAAAAACATACGGAACGGAATCAAGCGGTAACTTTGTTAACGGCATTCTTGCAAAGGTAGTTTCATAAATTATGGCAAATGAATATACTGTTTCACAAGTAAATTCTTATATCGGAAGAGTATTGAAAAGCGACTTTTTGTTAAATAATATTTGTGTCATAGGCGAAGTGTCCAATTGCACTTACCATAAAAGCGGTCACATTTATTTTACAATCAAAGACGAAAACAGTTCCCTTCCTTGCATGATGTTTAGCAGTAAAGCAAAAAGCGGATTGAAATTCAGACTTGAAAGCGGACAAAGCATTATTATACGAGGTTCGATTGATGTATATGCTCCTTACGGCCGCTATCAGCTTTTGGCCAATTCCATAAGTCTTGACGGTGAAGGCAGATTAAGTGCGGAATTTGAAAAACTTAAGACGAGACTTGCCGAAAAGGGTGTATTCGATCCCATGTACAAAAAGCCGATTGTTACTTATGCGAAGAAAATCGGCGTCGTTTCATCCGCAACGGGAGCGGTAATACAGGATATAAGAAACGTATCATTCAGACGCAATCCTTATATTGATATTGTTTTATATCCGTCCTTGGTGCAGGGAGAAGATGCACCGAAACAATTGATTAAAGCAATAAAGGCCTTGGATAAAATGGGTCTTGATACGATTATTATCGCCAGGGGCGGCGGATCCATGGAAGATCTTTGGTGTTTTAATGACGAAGAACTGGCAATGACCATATTTAATGCGGATACACCTATTATTTCCGCTGTGGGTCACGAAACGGATTTTACAATTTGCGATTTTGTTTCCGACCTTCGTGCACCTACACCATCCGCAGCTGCAGAGCTGGCTTTTTTTGACTATTATGAATTCGAAAAGAATTTGTCGGATTTAAAATATAAATTAAGGCAAAGCATTAATATAAAGCTTTCCGACAGAAAATCGACCCTTGAACTTTTGGAAGGTAAAATTAAACTTTTAAGCCCTATATCCGTTATCAACAACAAAAAACAAATGTTGGATGAATATTATACAAAGATACAAACATTGCTTGAATTTAAGCTTATTGATAGAAAACACAGCTTGGAGTCTTTGGATAATTCATTGAAAAACAAAATGCTTGCAAAGACAAAAGACAGAAGGAATCAATTATCGATTCTTGCGGAAAAAGTTAACGGACTGTCGCCTTTAAACAGGCTTTCGGGCGGATATTCCTATGTTACGGATAAGAACAATAAAGCCATACGGGATATTAATGATGTAAATATAGGCGACGAATTGGAAATTAATCTTGTAAACGGCAAAATCATTGCCGGTGTCAAAGAAAAGGAATCAATTAAAAATGGCAGATAAAAAAGAAAAAACAATCGAAGACAATTTTAAAGAAATCTCTGAAATAATTGAGAAAATGGATAATCCGGAAGTCTCTTTGGAAGAATCTTTCAAACTCTACAACGAAGCCGTAAAGCTTGTTGAAGATTGCAATAAAAGAATAGAAAAAGTCGAAAAAGAAATTACAGTACTTGATCGGGTGGAAGACTGATGGATTTTAATAAAGAGTTGTCCTTAAGGACAAAAGAAGCGGAAAATATTATATATTCATATATTCCAAAGATAAGCGGTAAGCAAAAATATTTGCTTGAAGCCATGGATTACGGAGTTAGAGTCGGTGGCAAAAGATTAAGACCTATCCTTATATTGGAAACATTGCGTATGTTTGATGCCGACGAAAAGGTAGCTCATCCCTTTATGGCAGCCATGGAGTTTATTCATACATATTCGCTTATTCATGATGATTTACCGGCTATGGATAATGCTGATTTAAGACGTGGTAAAGAATCGGTGCATAAGAAGTTCGGCGAGGATTTTGGCGTCCTGGCAGGTGACGGATTGTTAAATTATGCATATGAGATAGTTTCGAATTATTGCGCATCACTTACGGATGATAAGTCTTTGTTGGCATCGGTGAAAGCTCTTGCATGTCTTGCGAAAAAAGCGGGTATTTATGGCATGGTGGGCGGTCAAAGTGTTGATGTCGAAGAAGATGGTAAGCCTCTTAGTGATGAAACATTGGATTTTATTTACAGACTGAAAACAGGAGCTCTTTTGGAAGCATCAATGATGATCGGAGCAATACTTGGGGGAGCGGATGATGAAGTCGTTGGAAAAATAGAGTCCATAGCTTCGGATGTGGGCTTGGCTTTTCAAATTCAAGACGATATTTTGGATATCACAAGTTCCGCCGAAGAACTGGGAAAACCGGTCAACATCGACGAAATTAACAATAAAACGACTTATGTAAGCGTACACGGTATAGATGCGGCAAAGTCACAAGTCAAGCTATTGTCGGACCGTGCCGTAGATAATCTTCATAAGCTTTATGATATGAACATTAAGAAGAATGATTTTTTGGAAGAGTTGATATATTCACTGATTAATCGTAAAAAATAGAAGGTTTTATTATGATTTTAGAAAAGATTAACAAACCAAATGATATAAAGAAAGTCAAGCCTTCGGATTATCAGCTTTTAGCAAGCGAGATAAGAAGTTTTTTGCTTGATAAAATAAGTGAAAACGGCGGTCATTTGGCATCTAATTTGGGCGTGGTTGAGCTTACCATGGCACTTCATTTGGTGCTTGATTTTCCCGAAGATAAAATTGTTTGGGATGTAGGTCATCAATCCTATACACATAAAATTTTGACAGGAAGGAAAGACAATTTTGACAGCCTTCGAAAATACGGCGGAATGAGCGGCTTCCCTAAACGAAGAGAGAGCAAGGCCGATTGTTTTGATACGGGCCACAGTTCCACATCCATTTCGGCGGCTTTGGGAATTGCAAACGGTTTCAGACTCAGTAACAATCCCGCAAATGTGGTTGCGGTTATCGGAGACGGTGCTTTAACCGGAGGTATGGCTTTTGAAGCTCTTAACAATGTAAGCGGCTTAAAAAGAAAATTCATGATTATCTTAAACGATAACAACATGTCCATATCCGAAAACGTTGGCGGTTTATCCACTCATCTTTCACAACTTAGAATCGATGAGAAATATCTTAATTTCAAAGACAGGGTGGAAAAGGAACTCTTGTCTATTCCGGGCTTTGGAAACAAGCTTGTTAAGCAACTTAAGAAAACCAAAAGCGGTTTAAAACAGCTCCTTGTTCCGGGCATGATATTTGAAAACATGGGAATCAAGTATTTGGGTCCCGTTGACGGACACAATATTATTGACATGGTTAAACTTTTTAAAGAAGCCAAGAAGTTTAACGAACCTGTGGTTATTCATGTTATTACAAAAAAGGGTAAGGGTTATGGACCTGCTGAGAAATTCCCGGATAAGTTTCACGGTGTCAGTCCTTTCGGTAAAGCAACGGGTGTAGCTATTTCAAAATCGGCAAAGGCCACATATACTCAGATTTTTTCAAATACTATATGTGAGTTGGGCAAAGCCGATAAAAAGGTTGTGGCTATCAGTGCGGCAATGCCTGACGGTACCGGACTTTCTAAGTTTAAAAAGATGTTTCCCAACAGATTTTTTGATGTTGGTATTGCGGAGCAACATGCCGTTACATATTCTGCGGGTCTTGCGGCCAGCGGCTTAAAACCTTTTGTGGCAATATATTCATCTTTCTTGCAGCGAGCTTACGATCAGATAATGATGGATGTCTGTATTCAGGACCAGCCGGTTGTATTTTGTTTGGATCGTGCGGGTCTTGTGGGAAGTGACGGTGAAACTCATCAAGGTATTTTTGATATTTCATATCTTTCAACAATACCTAATATGAATATTTTTGCACCGAAAAACGGAAAAGAACTTGAAAGTGTTTTGAAGTTCGCACATACATTTAACGGCCCTTTGGCAATCAGATATCCGAGGGGTGAAGCCTATGAGGGCTTATCGGAGTTTAATGAGCCTATAGAATACGGTAAAAGCGAAATACTGTATCTTGAAAAAGATATAGCATTATTGGCTGCCGGAACAATGGTTGAAGTTGCGGATGATGTAAGAAAGCGTCTTAAAGAAATCGGTTACAATGTTTCTTTGATTAATGCAAGATTTCTTCGCCCTATTGACGAGGAATGCATCAACAAACTTGCTGAAACACATAAATATATCGTAACCATGGAGGAAAACGTTCTTAACGGAGGCTTTGGCTCAAAAGTTTTACAATTTGTAAACGTGCAGGATTTGCCCGTTAAAGTCATAAACATTGCCATTCCGAACGTATATATTGAGCACGGCAATGTTAATCTTCTCAAAAAAGAAGCAAGAATCGATGCGGATAGTGTTTACAACAGATTAATTAATATTTTTATGAATAACAAGGAATAATATGAAGGAAAGATTGGATGTGCTGATGGTTAAAAAAGGTCTTGTTGAATCAAGACAAAAAGCATCGGCATTGATAATGAGCGGAATTGTATATGTTGACGGCGAAAAAGAAGATAAAGCCGGCACAAAGATTGATGTAAATCTTAATATAGAAATTCGCGGAAAAACTTTAAAATATGTAAGTCGCGGCGGCTTAAAACTGGAAAAAGCCATAAATGAATTCAATATCTCTTTGGATGGCTTGATATGCATGGATATAGGTGCATCCACCGGCGGCTTTACGGATTGCATGCTTCAAAACGGAGCAAAAAAAGTCTATTCCGTTGATGTGGGACATGGCCAATTTGCTTGGAAACTCAGAAACGACGAGCGAGTAGTGGTTATGGAAAAGACAAACATCCGCTATGTTACGCAAGACGACATTGCCGATAAACTTGATTTTGCCAGCGTAGATGTTTCATTTATTTCTTTGTCCAAGGTTTTGAATGCAGCTTATAATTTGTTGAAAGATGACGGTCAAATGGTTTGCCTTATTAAACCTCAATTTGAAGCGGGTCGTGAAAAGGTTGGCAAAAAAGGCGTTGTCAGAGATAAAAGCACGCATATTGAAGTTATAGAAAACGTATTGGAATTTACAAAAGAATTGGGATTCAAAATATTGAATTTAAGTTTCTCGCCCATAAAAGGGCCGGAAGGAAATATTGAATATTTAATGTACATTCAAAAGGTTGAGAATGCCGAAATCGCCTTTGCGGAATCGAATTCATTTGATATAAAAGCCTTGGTTGATGAATCCCATGAATTAAATCCAAATTAATTTTGTAATAAATTTGCTAAAAAATGAATAATTGTTTATAATATATTTATCGTTTGTTATTACAAACCGATAAGGAGCGGATTATGAAGAAATTTTTTATAATCACTAATCCCAAAAAAGATCCGGAATTTAGTGTAACTCGCAAAGTATCAGAATATTTAATCGAAAAAGGATGCAGAAGCAATACAAGCTTGTTTGACGACGCATCGGAAAAAGACAACAAATTAGCTTATACCGATTATTCTTTGGTGCCAAAGGATACCGAGGCTATTATCGTAATCGGCGGAGACGGTACTTTGATTCATGCAGCGAAAGATTTAATAAGTCTTAATATTCCGCTTATAGGTATCAATTTCGGTACGCTTGGTTATCTTGCGGAGATAGAAAGCGATTCACCGGACTCGGTAAAAAAAGCTTTGGATGCCCTTATTGATGATAATTATTCTATAGAAAACAGAATGCTTTTGGAAGCAAATGTCATCAGAAACGGGGAAGTTGTTTATAAAGATATTGCTTTAAACGATGTGGTTATAAATAGAACAGGTACTTTAAATGTCATGGACTTTAATGTATGTGTTGATAACGAGTTTTTGAATTGTTATCATGCAGATGGTGTTATTATTTCCACGCCTACGGGTTCGACGGGATATAATCTTTCCGCCGGCGGACCTGTTGCAATGCCTACAGCCGAAATTATTATGGTTACTCCGGTATGCGCTCATACTCTTAATTCACGAAGTATTGTTTTCTCGGCCGACATTACAATCGAAATAGAAGTTTTAAAAAACGAAAAAGATCTTCGTATTAAGAAAATCGTTGCTTGCGATGCGGATAACGAATGTCAATTGATGCCCGGAGATAAGGTTGTTATAACAAAAGCCGGTGAAACCGTTAGAGTAATTAAATTACACAAAACCAGTTTCATCGAATTAATGGGAAAAAAAATGAGGTAAATTAATTATGGCAAAAATATCAAGGCAAAGAAAAATTATTGAACTTATCGGCAAATATGAGATTGAAACGCAGGAAGAGCTGGTAATGCGACTTGAAAAAGAAGGCTATCCCGTTACTCAGGCTACTATTTCAAGAGATATTAAAGATTTGAAACTCACAAAAGTTCAAAGCGGTATCAAGCAAAAATATATTGTTCTTCGCGGTGTTTCAAGCGATATGAACGAAAAATATGCCAGAGTTTTAAAAGATGGTTTTGTTCGTATGGACAGCGCAATGAATACTTTGGTTATTAAGACCGTTTCCGGTATGGCAATGGCGGTTGCTGCCGCAATCGATGCTTTGGAGTGGAACGAGGTTGTTGGTTGTATAGCGGGTGATGATACGATTTTCTGCGCCATTAGGTCTGTGGAAGATGTTGAAACAGTAATGACCAATTTAACCAGAATAATTAATTGTTAATAATATCCTGTTTGTGCTTGGAGAGCGCAAAATAGGAGGACATAATGCTTACAAATTTACACGTTAAAAATCTTGCACTCATTAAAGAAGAGGAAATTGACTTTAATGATGGCTTAAACATCTTATCCGGCGAAACCGGTGCCGGAAAATCTATTATTATCGGTTCTATTAATATAGCGCTTGGCGAAAAAGCATCCAAAGAGATTATTCGAAAGGATGCTGATTTTGCGTTGGTTGAATTACAATTTGTGGACGGAAGAGATATTGTAAAAAATGTCATTAAAGAAAACGATATCGAGCTTGAACCGGATGACAGCGTTATTATCAGCAGAAAAATCACCAAATCTTCAAGTGTATGTAAAGTTAACGGAGAAAGTGTTGCTTTGGGCACTCTCAGAAAAATCACTTCACTTTTGGTGGATGTTCACGGACAACATGAACATCAATCTTTGTTAAATAAAGCAAAACACTTGGAAATTCTTGATGAATTTGCCTCTAAAAGCGATATTATCAAGCTTAAGGATGACTTGGCAAAAGAGTATAAGCTTAATAAAGATCTTAAGAACAAGCTTGAAGAGTTAAATGTCGATGAGGATGAAAGACTCAGAAACATTTCATTTTATGAGTTTGAAATTAATGAAATTGATGAGGCGGCCTTAGTGGAGGGAGAAGATTCAAAGCTTGAAGAATCCTACAAAAAGATGGAGGCTTCACAAAAAATTGTTTCTTCCCTCGGAGAAGCATACAGCGCATTAAGCGACAATAACTGCGCAAGCGATCTTATCAGCAATGCTTTGGGTGCGCTTAAAAAAATCAATTATAAGGATGAAGAAATCGAAAAAATAGAAAGTTCTTTAACCGATTTGGAAAGCATTTGCAGCGATGTTTCACATATGATTTCCCGTTATATGGACGACAACAGATATGATGAAGAAAAACTTGTTGAATACGGCAAGCGCCTTGATGTTATCAATCATTTAAAAGCCAAGTTCGGAAACAGCATAGAAGAGATTATAAATTATCGCAATGAAAAAGAAGAACTTGTTAATTCTTTGAAAAACAACGAGGAAATCAAGAAGCAATGTGAAGAGGATTTGAAACTTTCAAACGAACGCATGAGGGATATTTGCAAAAAAATATCCGAAATTCGAGTAAAATACGCCAAAGATTTGGAAGTTAAAATCATAAATCATCTTAAAGAGCTTAATTTCCTTGATGTCAGATTTGAAATAAAGATTGAAGAAAGTAATCAAATCACTTTAAAAGGATTTGATGATGTGGAATTTATGATTTCCACCAACGTGGGAGAACCGGTGATGCCTCTGGGTAAAATAGCATCCGGCGGTGAACTTTCAAGAGTAATGCTTGCTATCAAAACCGTACTTGCCGAAGTTGATGAAGTCGGTACTTTGATATTTGACGAAATCGATTCCGGAATCAGCGGCAAAACCGCCTGGATGGTATCGGAAAAACTTAATATTATAAGTCACAATCATCAGGTTATATGCATTTCACATTTACCTCAAATAGCAGCAATGGCAGACAGCCATTATTTAATCGAAAAAAAAGCCGAGAAAGATACTACCACAACGGGTATATCTTTGCTCGACAAAAAAGGTGAAATCAACGAACTTGCAAGAATGCTCGGCGGTGATGAAATTACCGATGCGGTGCTTTTAAATGCCAAGGATTTAAAATCTCAGGCTCTTGATAAAAAACTGAAATAAAGCTTATTCACATAGTTTTATACCATCAATGTCAGAATCGATGGTAAGTGAGTAGTTCGTGTGATAGATTACGAATCCCGGCTTTTTGCCGGCGGGTTTTTTAATATTTTTCTTAAGAGAATAGTCGATATCTACTTTGTCGTTTCCTCTTGATTTTGAGTAGTAGGCTGCCAATCGACCGGCTTCTTCGTAAGTTTTGTCCGGCAACTCTTTGCCGGCGGCCTTAACTATTACATGGGAGCCCGGAACTCCCTTTGCATGGAACCACCAATCTCCGCCTTCTGCAAGTTTGAAGGTAACATATTCATTTTGTAAATTGTTTTTACCCACATAAATATCATAACCGTCCGATGAAATGTAGTGGAGCGGCTTTATATTGATTTTAGCCGCTTTATCTTTAGCTTTGCGCCTTATATAGCCGCTTGAAATAAGTTCTTCTTTAAGCTCTTTCAAGTCTTCTTCGTTTTCTGCCAAATCAAGAGCGCATTTTACGGATTCCAAATGGTCTATTTCCTCTTTTGTGGAAACGATGATTTCCGTCAAAGCCTCGTAAGTTCTCTTAAGTTTTGCATATTTGTCAAAATATTTCTTTGCATTATCAATAGCCGATAAATCAGGATCCAGAGGAATGTTGATTTCTTCATTGCTGTAGTAATTAAGAACTTTTGCGGATTTTACACCCGCTTCAATATTGTATCCGTATGTGGTTAACAATTCGCCGTAAATTCTGAATTTATCACGCTTTTCGGTATCCTTAAGTTGAAGCAATTGCAAATCGTATTTTTTATTGTTTTTATTAAGTGCGGTCTGAACGATTTGACGAAGGTCGCTGGAACGCTGCCTGATTCTTGTTGAACTTTCTTTTTTTGCGTAAAAATCTTCCAAAAGCTCACTTATACTGTCATAGTATTCGATTTGTTTGTCCTTGTACATGCTAAGATCGATAACGCTGTATTCCAAAGGCGTAGCGTCTTCATCAAAAACAATACATAATTTAAAGTTGTTGTTTCTCAAATCATCAACAATATGAGAAAAAATATTGTATAGATGCATTTTATCAACATCCTTTAACGCAGAAACAGGCATGTCCGCGTCCAATCCGGCACGATAAGCGATTTCGTTTGCAATAAGCGGGCTGAAGCCGGTAATGCTTGTATATATTGCTTTGGCAATATTTAAAGGCTTTTCGCAAACAATATTAACAAAGCTGTCTTCATCCAGCTCAAAAGGATTCAGTTTGTCATTGGCGCCGGCAATAAAATAATCGCGCCCCGGCAAAACTTCACGAACGGAGCTGACATTGGCACCTATATGTTTGATACTGTCAACAATCATATTTTTATCATCGGTAAAGATGATATTGCTGTGTTTTCCCATTAATTCAACTATTAAATGCTTGCGACATAAATCACCCAAATCGTTGTAATGTTCCAATTCAATGTCTATGATTCGCTCAAGGGAAGGCTGACTGATTGAGATGATTTTTGCGTTGGCAATATATTTTCGGAGCAACATGCAAAAATTCGGAGCTGTCAAAGGACTTGTGCGGGACTTTTCCGTAAAATAAATAAGGGGAAGAGTAGCACTGGCGGAAATCAACAGCTTTCTTTGTCCGTTTTTTGTTTTTATTGTAATTAGAAGTTCATCTTTTTCGGGTTCCGCTATTTTGAAAAAGCGAGCTTCTTTTGTGTTTTGATTTAATTCGTTGACTATTGCTTTTATTGTAAGACCATCAAATGCCATGACATACCTCGAAATATTATTTTAATATGCTTTTTGCATAACAATAATTATTTTAACTTATAGAGAGTAAAAATCAAGCAAAAAGTGCTTGACTAAAAAGACCAATAACGATAAAATAACATAGAATTAAATAAGATGCGTTATCGCTTTGAGCCCTAACAAGTAAAGTTGAGGGTAATTAGTTAAAATGAATCCGGTTAGAATCCGGAGCTTATCCGTAAGCTGTATACATGCGAAAATGTTTAACGTGACGAAAGTCGTCCATTGTGATTATCATGAGAAGGACAGTTATTCACCGCTTTGCTAGCATGTGAGCCAGAAGACTTGGTAATGTGCGAGTTCAGAAGAACACAAAAGGAATTTTTAATGGGAAATAGAACGGCCATGCACTATGTGCGTGGCCTTTTTTATTTTATACACACACACAAACTAAACTCAGTAAAAAAAGCAGGTCCACTGCTTTTTTTATTTGCTTTGAGAGCCGCAAAAAAGCCCATCCAAACAACTTGTAAATATAGTGAATTTGTAGTAAAATAAAACAAATGTTCAACGGTAAAAGGCTTATTTTTTAAGGAAACATTTTAATAATATTTTTGACAGCCGGCATTTTAAGCCAAATGGGGTGGCTGTGGGAGAGAGGACAATTTGGTAAAGAGTATGACGGGCTTCGGCAGATACGAAGTCTTGGAAAATGATAAGAAATTTATCATTGAATTAAAATCGGTGAATCACCGTTATTTTGATGTTAACATCAGAATGCCTAAAAAATTAAACTTATTTGAATCCGCAATCAGATCGCTTTTGAAAGAATACGCGGAACGCGGTAAAATCGATATGTACATCACATATGAAGATGCTTCCGAAGGTGTGGCAAGTCTTAAATATAATTCCGAACTTGCAAAAGAATACTTGGATTATTACAGACTTATGAGCAACGAACTTGGCATTGAAAACGATGCCAAAGCTTCGATTATTGCCAGAAGTCCCGAAGTGTTGTCTATGGAAGAACAAACCATTGATGAAGACGAGCTTTGGAAAATTTTGGAAAAATGCATCAGAGGTGCAGCGGAAAAATTTGTTGAAGCAAGAAAAACAGAAGGTGAGCACTTAAAAGCCGACCTTTTATCAAAGCTTGACAATCTGGATAAGTTAGTTGATTTTGTTGAGAAAAGATCTCCGATTATTATCGAGGAGTACAAATTAAAAATCGAAGAAAAGGTAAAAGAACTTCTTGGCAGCAATCAGATAGATGATTCAAGAATCGCCATGGAAGTTACTCTTTTTGCGGATAAGGTTTGCGTTGACGAAGAAATCGTTCGACTTAAAAGCCATATCAAAAACATGAAAGCCGAGCTTGAAAAAGGCGGCGGTGTAGGAAGAAAACTTGATTTTATCGCTCAGGAAATGAATAGAGAAGCAAATACCACTCTTTCAAAAACCAGTGATATTGAAATCTCTTCCGTGGGAATCGAAATGAAAACCGAGATAGAAAAAATCAGAGAACAAATTCAAAATATAGAATAGGTCTTAGCATGTGCTTTAGCAGATGTGAGCCGTGAGACTTTGAGCACAACATTTAAGGAGCAAACCAATGAAAAAAGGTTTATTATTAGTTTTATCCGGTTTTGCCGGAAGCGGAAAAGGAACAATCATGAAAAGCATAGTGGAGAAATATGACAGATATGCGCTTTCCGTTTCCGCAACCACAAGAAATCCAAGACCGGGAGAAGAACACGGTCGCGAATATTTCTTTATGGATAAAGGCGAATTCGAAGAACTTATAAAAAATGATAAGCTTTTTGAATACGCTCAGTATGTTGATAATTATTACGGAACTCCAAAGGAATATGTGGAAGAACAGCGTAATGCCGGAAAAGATGTATTTTTGGAGATAGAAATCCAAGGCGCTTTGCAAATCAAAGAAGCGGTTCCGGATGCGGTTTTGATTTTCGTTATGCCGCCAAGTGTTGCGGAGCTTAAAAAACGTTTGGTAGGCAGGGGCACGGAAACGGCCGATGTTATTGAACGCAGAATGAAAAGAGCCGGTGAAGAAGCCAAAGGTGTCGATAAATATGATTATCTTTTGATAAATGATGATATTGATGCATGTGTGGAAGAATTACACGGAATCGTTTTGTCGGAACATCGTAAAGTATCACGAAATATGCCTACTATAGATAAAATGCTTGATGATTTTTCAAAAATGTAATATATTAAAAGTACTTTTTTGAAGATATAGAAAAGTTATTAAAATCAATTGATTATTAATTATTTAAGGAGATATAACATGTTACATCCATCTTACACAGATTTAATGCAAGTAGTTAACGAACAGGCGGACGAAGGAGAACATCCTGTAATCCAGAGCCGTTATTCAATCGTTATGGCAACATCGAAAAGAGCTCGTCAGATTATTGCCGGCGAGAAACCTCTTGTAGACGGTAACGAAAAGAAATACTTATCACTTGCCATTGATGAGCTTTATAACAAAAAGATTCACATTATTGCTGACGAGGACAGTCAGGAGAATAACTAATGACAATTTATTTTTTTTCTCTGGGTTGCGATAAAAACCTGGTGGATTCCGAAGAAATGCTTGGTTTATTAAATGAATCAGGCTATTCTTTTGTTGATAGCCCGGAAGATGCGGATGTTATTGTTGTCAATACATGTGCATTTATTAATGATGCTAAAGAAGAAAGCATTAACAGCATAATCGAAATGGGCGAATACAAAAAAGCAGGCTCTTGCAAAGCTCTTATTGTTACGGGTTGTCTGGCAGAGCGTTATAAAGACGAATTCGAGAAGCTTTTGCCGGAAGTTGATGCGATTGTAGGAACAAATTCCTTTACATCTATCGTTGATGCAATCCATACTTGTCTGGATTCTGACAATAAATCGCTCCATAAGTATTTTAACAGTTTGGATATTATTGAACGTTATGATGATAATCAAGTTGTAACAACCGGTGGATATTATGCTTACTTAAAAATAGCCGAAGGCTGCAGCAAACATTGCACATATTGCGCAATTCCTTTTATAAGAGGCGATTACAGATCCGTTCCTTTCGAAAAAGTAATAAAAAGAGCCGAGGCTTTGGCAAATAAAGGCGTTAAAGAGCTTATTTTGGTTGCCCAAGAAACTACCATGTACGGCACTGATTTGTATGGTAAGAAAGAGTTGCCGCATCTTTTAACTGAAATTTCAAAGATTGACGGAATTCAGTGGATAAGGCTTTTATATTCCTATCCTGAAGAAATAAACGATGAATTAATCCAAGAGATTAAAAACAACAAAAAAGTCTGTCATTACATAGATATGCCCATTCAGCATTCAAGCGATGATATTTTAAAGAAAATGGGCCGAAGAACATCCAATGCGGAACTTGTTGATATTATCGGCAAATTACGAAAAGAAATACCGGATATCGTTCTTAGGACATCGATTATTGTGGGCTTTCCGGGTGAAAGCGAGGATGACTTCAACAATCTTTTGGGATTTGTTAAAGATATGAAATTCGAACGCCTGGGGGCATTTAGTTATTCTCAGGAAGAAGATACCGCAGCTGCCGCTTTTCCGAATCAGATAGATGATGAAGTAAAAGCCGAGCGTTTTGTTAAACTCATGTCCTTGCAACAAGAAATTTCAGCTGATTTTTTAGAATCACTGATTGGCAAGACTTTAAAAGTCATGGTTGAAGGTAAGCTTGTTGATGAAGACGTGTATATAGGCAGAAGCTATATGGATGCTCCGGGAGTTGACGGCAATGTCTTTATTAATTGCGAAAGTGACTTAATGTCCGGCGATTTTGTTGATGTTTTAATTACCGGTTCGTCCGAATACGATTTAATCGGAGATCTTGTAGTTGAAAGATTTTAGATATAAAATAACGATTTAATGGGAGGTGCGGCATTGCCGCAAAAATACTATGAATTTACCTAATAAATTAACCTTATTCAGAGTTGTTTTGATTATACCTTTTGTTATTTTCCTTTTGATTCCGAACTTCGGATATGCAGGAAGAATGATTGCCCTTGCAATCTTTATCGTTGCATCCCTTACGGATTTCTTTGATGGAAAAATAGCCAGAAAACATAACCTTGTAACGGATTTCGGAAAATTTATGGATCCTCTTGCGGATAAACTTTTGGTTTGTTCAGCACTCATTTGCTTTGTAGAAAAGAATGAAATTGCTTCTTGGATTGTTATTATAATTATTGCCAGAGAGTTTATTATCAGTGGCTTCAGACTTGTTGCGTCTAACAAAGGTGTTGTTATTGCTGCAAGTTATTGGGGAAAATACAAAACAGCTTTTCAAATGTTTGCCATTATTTTCCTTATAATCGACCTTTGGTGGATTATACCATTCTATGTAATAACTCAAATTTTGGTATATGTGGCATTGGTTCTTACGATTGTTTCGTTAATCGATTATTTGGTTAAAAATTGGAATGTTATAGGTCACGATATGTAATCCGTTTTAATTTACTTCATTTGCAATTTGATACAACAATCGGATTAATTTGTTTTATTAATCTATAAACACTGTGTAGAATTACTATAAAAGTATTGATTACACAGTGTTTTTTTGATAATATTTTTTTGTATATATATATTATGAGAGGTATGTTTATATGGAAACATTACAAAATATGATGAATATTAATCTATCAACTAAACGTGTTTCTTTTTTCAAATCCATGGCTACAAAAGTAGCCCTTGTATTTGTAGTCATAACAGCCATTATCATGGTCTGTAACATTATTATAACAATTCCCAAAATAAAAAGCACTATAACGGATTCTTATAAAAACTACACAATGGATATGGCAAGATTATGTGCCGATAACCTTGATGCTATTTCAAATTCGGGTGGATTGGGAGTAGAAATTCCGGTAGATATTTTATCGGTTGCTTTGGGTAATGTTCAACTTACGGATGTGCCCAGTTCTTATGCTTATTTGATTGATTCAAACGGATTAATGCTTTATCATCCTACAGCCGAAAAAATCGGTTATCAGGTTGAAAATGAAGCGTTTAAAGGTATTGATGACCAACTTTCTACAGGACAAAAAGATGGAGCTTTTATTTATGAAATTAATGGTGAGCAGAAATTTGCGGGTTATGCATTTACTCAATCAAGTGATATAGTAATTGTTTCCGCTGATTATAACGAAATTATTGCACCCGTAGATGCGGTTAAGACAATAATGATTATTGTTGCCATTGCTTGCGTTGTTGCGGCATTGCTGATTGGTTTCTTGGCTTCAACGATTATGTTTAAACCTCTTAAAAAAATCGTTGATATTATTGACATAACCGCATCGTTTAATTTTCAACATATTCCGGCTAACGATGTGCTTTCGAGACGAGGCGACGAAATCGGTCTTATGGCAAGAGCCGTTAAGAGTATGAGAGGTTGTTTGCGTGACATTATTATGAATATTGATGATACAAGCAAACGTCTTAAGGATAATGTTGAAGATATTAAAGTTTCTACAAATGAAGTTAATTCTCTTTGTACGGATAACTCTGCAACAACAGAAGAACTTGCTGCGGGAATGCAGGAAGCAAGCGCATCTGCTGAGACTATGCATATGAATGTTGAAAATATGAGCAGTGATGCAAGAGAAATCGGCGGACTTGCCGATAGCGGTACATCACTCTCCGACGAGATTATGAATAGGGCACAAACACTTAAAAAAACAACAGAAAATGCAACAAACAGAACAAGAAGCATTTATGAATCTGTTCGTGAAAAAACCGCAGCAGCTATTGAAAGCTCCAAAGCCGTTGAAAAAATCAACGAACTTACTCAGACGATTATGTCTATTTCATCACAAACCGGACTTCTTGCTCTTAATGCTTCCATTGAGTCGGCAAGAGCAGGTGAAGCAGGCCGCGGATTTGCGGTTGTTGCTTCGGAAATCGGTTCTTTGGCAGAACAAACGTCCAATGCCGTTGCGGATATTGATAATATTGTTACCGAGGTAAACAATGCCGTTTCAAATATGGCAGAATGTTTGAAAGAGACAACGGATTTCCTTGAAACAACGGTTCTTAACGATTACGATGAATTTTCTAAGGTTAGCGAACAATATCATGATGATGCGGAAAACTTTAAAGACAGTATGCTTAAGATTAAGACATCCACAAACAGCCTGGTTGAGCTTATTTCCAACATCGTTAAAGAGATTTCCGGTATCAGTTCCACTATCGGTGAATCCGCAGATGGTGTAACAAACATCGCCGGCACGGTAACGGATATCGTTTCCAAGACGGGATCTACATTCAACATGGTTGAAGAATGTAACGATTATGCGGAACAGCTTGATGATATAGTAAATCAATTTACATTAAAATAATTATGATTTCCTAAGAGCGTGACAATAGTCGCGCTCTTTTTCTATTGATATATTGGTTAAAATAACATAAAATAGCATAAGATTAGTTTTT
>CACZQX010000088.1 GCA_902783445.1 uncultured Lachnospiraceae bacterium | reverse complement strand
GATTGCGCGTGAGACCGAACGTATTGTACTTTTAAAAGCTATCGACCAGAAATGGATGAATCATATCGATGATATGGAGCAGTTAAAGCAGGGTATCGGAATGGTTGCCTATGCACAAAAGGATCCTAAGGTCGAATACAGAATGACCGGTTTTGACATGTTTGATGCAATGACCGAAGCCATCAAGGAACAGACAGTATTCATGATGATGCATGTGGTTGTTGAAAAGAAGATTGAACGTGAACAGGTGGCTCAGGTAACGGGTACCAACAAGGATGACACAGTTGTCAAAGGACCCAAGAGAAGAACGGAAGACAAGATCTATCCCAACTCTCCCTGCCCTTGCGGATCAGGTAAAAAGTACAAAAACTGCCACGGCAGAAGTTTATAAATTTTTTAAACGAGGGGGTACACCATGAAACTTACTTATCAGGTTAACGACAAACCAAAATTCGGACAGGTTTTAATCTTCGCACTTCAGCAGTTACTTGCAATTTTAGCTGCTACAATTGCGGTTCCTGCCATCATCGGAAACGACATGTCACCTTCAGCCGCATTATTCGGCGCAGGTGTAGGTACACTTATTTATCTTTTATTTACAAGATTTAAGAGCCCCGTATTCTTAGGTTCTTCATTCGCATTCTTAGGCTCTATGTTCGCAGCATTCGCAGGTGGCGTATCAATGTCACTCGGATACTTAGGACTTGTCCTTGGTGCAGCATTTGCAGGACTTGTATATGTAGTTCTCGCAATCATTGTTAAGTTTGCAGGTGTTGACTGGATCAACAAACTTATGCCCGCAGTTGTTATCGGACCTACAGTAGCCATCATCGGACTTTCACTTGCAGGAAATGCAGTAGGTGATTTATTCAAAGGTAAAGTCGGATACTTGGATGAAGAAGGTAACTTCATTTCTACAGCAAACATTTATGTATGTCTTGTCTGCGGACTTATAACACTCTTTGTTACAATGATTTGTTCAGTATACGGCAAGAAAATGATGAAGATGATTCCTTTTATCATCGGTATCGTTGCAGGTTATGCTATCGCAGCAATCTTTACAATCGTTGGTCTTTCACAGGGTGAGGTTGATTTCCAGATTATTGATTTCACAGCATTTTCAAATATGCAGTGGGTTCCTGATTTCACATTCATAAAAGCATTCTTCGGCGGCGCTTACAATTACGGCGAAGTCGGAAGCATGGGTGCTTACATTGTTAAGATATTTATGGCATATGTTCCCGTAGCATTTGTAGTATTTGCAGAACATATTGCAGATCATAAAAACCTTTCTACTATTATTGAGAAAGATTTACTTAAAGAGCCGGGCCTTCACAATACCCTTCTTGGTGACGGTGTAGGTTCAATGGTTGGCGCATTCTTCGGTGGATGTCCCAACACCACATACGGCGAGTCAATCGGCTGCGTTGCTATTTCAGGAAACGCTTCGGTTATCACGATTTTTGTTACAGCTATCATGGCTATCGTAGCATCATTCGTTGCTCCGTTCGTTACATTCCTTGCAACCATCCCTAACTGTGTAATGGGTGGTGTATGTGTAGCACTCTACGGTTTCATCGCTGTATCCGGTCTTAAGATGATTCAGAAATCCGATCTTGAAGACAACAGAAATCTTTTCACCGTATCTGTTATCCTTATCGCAGGTATCGGCGGATTAGTTCTCAAGTTTGGAAATATTGAGATCACAAAAGTTGCTTGTGCACTTATCCTTGGTATTATTACAAATATCGTACTCAAGGGTGGCTCAAAAAATAAAGAGGAATAAACAGAGGTAGTAATGAGCGAAACCACTAACGAAAACAAATTTGTTTATGGAGTTCTCGACAAGTTCGAACTTAAAAACTCCGCCACCGACATTGCTGTTGTGGGCAGGGTTAAGGGAACTCTTAAAAGAGGTGACAAAATTCTCATCACCAACTACGGTGACGATGATGACGAGCTTGTAGTATCAAGCGTCGTTGCTCTCGAAGTTGAGAACAAAGAAGTTGCGGAAGCGACTGATTGCTTTGTTGCGGTCAGAGTCCGTGACGGTTTATCCGAGAACATCAAGCCCGGGTCTGTCATCCACAGTGAAAATGCAAGTGAAGAAGAAATTCACATAGCATATGTTACAGCCATCGGTGATTCATATGTAGGAAGAAGAGATCTCGAAATCTACGAGACCGAACTTTCCATCATGAGTATCACGGACTGTGCGGAAAGCTGGAGAATTTTCATCAAGCTTCATGAGAAAAAAGAAGGCGGATTTACCAAAGAAGAGATCAACGATTTCAGAAGAAAAATCGGAGTTGTCTCACGTGCTTTGGGTAAAAAGGTTCTTGCCGCAGACGAAATTTATGTCGTAATGAGCAAGCGTACCGGTGAGCCTTATATGTTTTCAAGAACAAACAAATTCAAAGACGATTATGTTTGTTCACCCCCTGAAATTCATATATTCTCCAAACCCTACAAGGAAATGGGAGAAAAG
>CACZQX010000087.1 GCA_902783445.1 uncultured Lachnospiraceae bacterium | reverse complement strand
TGAGGAATTCCTTGTAAAACCTGAAGAAACAAGACGAGTTCTTGCGCTTATGGATGCAATCAGAGAGTCTGCAAGGACATTTAAGTCAATAGACTTCGAATAAAATGAAAACAGCGCTGTGGCGCTGTTTTTTGATGCAACCGGTCGGAATAACACAGTTTATGCCTAGCGGTTGCGCAGTAAGGCTTATTTGTGCTATATTATAAAGTACGAATAGGGTAAATCTAAGGAGGTTCATATGAGCAGTATTAAAGATATAAATCTTGCCCCAAGCGGTGAGCATAAAATAGAATGGGTCAGAAGAAATTGCCCGCTTCTTCGCGGCCTTGAAGAAGATTTTTCAAAAACAAAACCTTTTAAGGGTATAAAAGTTGCACTTTCCGTGCATTTGGAGGCTAAAACAGCTTATCTTTGCAAAGTATTGGCAGCAGGCGGCGCGGAAATGTATATTACAGGCAGCAACCCGCTTTCAACACAGGATGATGTTGCTGCAGCCCTTGTTAAAGCAGGTCTTGAAGTTTTTGCATGGTATGACTGCACAGCCGAAGAATATGATGCAAACATCGAAAAAGTACTTGAAAACCATTGCAATATCATTATCGATGACGGTGGCGACCTTGTACATATGCTTAATACAAAATTCAGAGATTGTTTGCCTGACGTTATCGGCGGTTGTGAAGAAACAACAACAGGTATTTTAAGACTTAAAGCTCTTGCAAAGGAAGACAAGCTTGAGTTCCCTATGGTACTTGTTAATGATGCTGATTGCAAGCATTTATTCGATAACAGATACGGCACGGGCCAGTCGGTATGGGATGGAATCAACCGTACAACAAACCTCATTGTTGCAGGTAAAAGCGTAGTCGTTGCAGGTTACGGCTGGTGTGGTAAAGGCGTTGCAATGCGTGCAAAAGGCCTTGGTGCAAAAGTCATTGTAACTGAAGTGGACGCTGTTAAGGCTATCGAAGCCGTTATGGATGGATTTGAAGTAATGACCATGCGCGAAGCAGCTAAAATCGGTGATTTCTTCGTAACCGTAACAGGTTGTAAAGATGTAATCACACCGGAAGATTTCAAACTTATGAAAAACGGTGCCATTATGTGTAACGCAGGTCATTTCGATGTAGAAGTTGACGTTGCGGGCCTTAAGAAAATGGCTATTAACTCAGCTGAAATGCGTAACAACATTATGGGTTACGAAATTGAAAAAGATAAATGGCTTTATGTGCTTGGGGAAGGACGTCTTGTAAACCTTGCATGCGGTGACGGACATCCGGCCGAAATCATGGACATGAGCTTTGCTATTCAGGCATTAAGCGCCAAATATCTTGTAGAACACAAAGGTGAGCTTAATGAAAAATTAATCAAAGTGCCGGAAGTGGTTGATAAAGAAGTGGCAAGAAGAAAACTTTCTTATCTTGGTGTTGAAATCGACACACTTTCAAAAGATCAGGAAGAATACTTATTCGGCGCCGATCATTAATAAAGATATCCTTAAGTGCTCGCAAATTGCGGGCACTTAATAACATAATAAAGTCTAAAGCAGATTGCTTTGGGCAAGGAAAGAGGTAGTTTATATGAGTAAAGTAACATTTGATTATTCCAATGCAATGAAGTTCGTAAATGAAGACGAAGTAAATGCATTAGAGGAAAAAGTGCTTGCGGCAAGAAAGGCACTTGTTGAAAAAACAGGTAAAGGAAATGACTTTGTAGGTTGGGTTGACCTTCCCGTTGATTATGATAAGGACGAATTTGCCAGAATCAAAAAAGCGGCCGAAAAGATTAAGAATGATTCCGATGTACTTCTTGTAATCGGTATCGGCGGTTCATACCTCGGCGCCAGAGCGGCAATCGAGTTTTTAAGACACAGCTTCTACAACAGCGTAGACAAACAAACACGTAAAACACCTGAAATTTACTATGTTGGTAACAATATCAGCTCAACATATATTACAGATCTTTGCGATACTCTTAAAGATAAGGATTTTTCCGTTAACGTTATTTCAAAATCGGGAACAACAACAGAGCCTGCAATTGCATTCAGAATCTTTAAGAAAATGCTTGAAGATAAATACGGTGACAAAGCGTCTGAGCGTATCTATGCAACAACCGACAGACAAAAAGGAGCTTTAAAAACCCTTGCGGATGCAAAAGGTTACGAAACATTCGTTGTACCTGATGATATAGGCGGAAGATACTCTGTACTTACAGCTGTAGGACTTCTTCCGAT
>CACZQX010000086.1 GCA_902783445.1 uncultured Lachnospiraceae bacterium | reverse complement strand
CATTTGAGGAATCAAGGCCATTGTTGTCATTTCACCAACGTGTCCGCCACTTTCGCATCCTTCGGCGATAATGGCATCGGCACCTGCATCCGCCATTTTTGCGGCTATAAGAACGCTTGATGTAACGGGCATAACTTTGATTCCCGCCTCTTTCCATTTAGGAATGTAATCAAGAGGTGTGCCCGCACCTGTGGTAACAACGGGAACCTTCATGTCTATTACAAGTTTGCACATATCCTTTGCATCCGGGTTCATAAGCATTATATTTACGCCGAAAGGTTTATCCGTGAGAGATTTTGCCTTAAGGATGTTTTCTTCCAACTGCTTTGTATTCATACCGCCTGCGCCCACAAGACCAAGTCCGCCGGCATTGGAAACGGCTGCGGCAAATTCGCCCGTTGCAATATTTGCCATACCACCCTGAATAACGGGATATTTTATATTAAGCATTTCATTTAGTAACATATGATTTACCTTCTTTCTTTAAAAATAAAGCAGGGCGCCGCCCCATGTAAGGCCGGAACCAAAACCCAGTACCATAACCTTTGAGCCTTCTTTAATTTGTTTATTCTCAACCAATTCATCCAAAGCTATGGGAATTGTTGCCGCCACGGTGTTGGCGTATCTATCAAGGTTTAGATAAAGCTTTTCTTTTGGGATTTTTTCTATCTTGCCGATAAAATCGATTATTCTTTTGTTTGCCTGATGACAAACGAAATAATCAATATCATCGATAGACAGTCCCGACTGTCTTAAAATCTCATTTATGGCCTTTGCACCTGCATCCACGGCAAATTTAAATACCTTTGTGCCATCCATTTTTATGTAGGCGTTGGGAAAATTTGCACCGAGACAGCTTAAAGCCTCGGGATTTCCTTCAGCCCCAAGCTTTGAGTAAAAGGCTTTTGATGAATCTTTCATTAAAACAACCGCTCCGGCGCCGTCTCCGAAAAGCACGCAGGTGGAACGATCGTTAAAATCCATCATTCGGGATACCACTTCGCTGCCGATTAAAAGGACGTATTCCTCTTTCATTTCTATCATCATGCTTTGAGCTACTTTCAGTCCGTATACGAAACCCGAGCAAGCTGCATTTATATCAAAAGCGGGAATATCGCCCCTAAGGCCAAGTTCACGCTGCACAACGCAGGCAACGGCCGGAGTGGAGTAGTCGGGAGTGAAGGTAGCGCAAATAATTGCACCGATTTGTTCGGGATTTACATTTGCAGCCTCCATTGCTTTTTTTGCCGCCGCTGCGGCCATTTGCCAATTTGTTTCGTCTGTTACGAAATAGCGGGATTTGATGCCCGTTCTTGAGCTAATCCACTCGTCTGATGTATCTAATTTTTTATCAAAATCATCGTTATAAAAAATCTTTGCCGGAAGAAACCTTCCTGTGCCCACAACTTTTATTCCGGTCATATTTTCTCCTTGTCTAAACACAAGCTTTAACACATTTTTCTGAACTTTTCGAAGCGCGAAAGCTTTAACTTGGAAGGGGACATATCCGAAAGCTCTTTAAGTTTTTCATAAAGTGCCTCATCAAGCTCTTTATAAAAGTCTTCGCTTTCTTCCAAAACGCCGCCCTCCGGTTCTTTAAGGACCTTGTCCACAAAGCCCGATTGATAAAGCTCTCCGGCAGTCATTTTCATAAGCTTGCTTGCTTCTTTTGCGCGTTTTGAATCCTTCCACAAAATGCTTGCAAAGCCTTCCGGGGAAAGAATGGAGTAAACCGCGTTTTCAAACATCCAAACCTCGTTTGCCACGGCCAAAGCCAAAGCACCGCCGCTGTTACCTTCACCTGTTACAATGGCAACAACCGGCACTTTTAAAGAACTCATTCTTGCAATACTTTTTGCAATTGCAATTCCTTGTCCGTTTTCTTCCGCTTCAAGTCCCGGATATGCGCCGGGAGTGTCTATAAATGTAATGATGGGACGATTAAACTTTTCGGCCTGTTCCATAAGCCTTAAGGCTTTGCGATAGCCTTCGGGACCCGGCATGCCGAAATTGAATTTTAAATTTTCGTCCAAGTTTTTACCTTTTCTGTGTCCTATTACGGTTACGGGAATATCGTGAAAAAAGGCAATTCCGCCCAAAATGGAGGCATCTTCTTTGCCCAGTCTGTCACCCTTTAATTCCGTAAAATCACAAAAAAGCTTTTCTATATAATCAGTAATGACGGGTCTTACCTGACTTCTTGCAATTTCAACCCTGTCATAAGCACTCAGCTTTTTCATAATCTTTCACCTTTCCGCATCTAAGCTTAAAAACTATTTACGTGAGTGAAGTTTTAAAAGATTAAATATTGTCTTTTTCATATCTTTTCTTTCAACAATCATATCAACGAAACCGTGCTCTTCTTGAAACTCCGCGCTTTGGAAGCCCTCCGGCAAGGTTTGTCCAATGGTTTGTTCTATAACTCTGGGACCCGCAAAGCCGATTAAAGCACCGGGCTCCGCAATGATAATGTCACCTAAGTTTGCAAAGCTTGCGCTTACACCGCCGGTTGTTGGATGTGTAAGATATGAAATGAAAAATCCGCCGTGTTCCGAAAATTTTTCTATGGTGGCAGCAGTCTTTGCCATTTGCATTAAAGAAAACAAGCCTTCCTGCATTCTGGCACCGCCGCTGGCGCTAAATACCAAAAGAGGGAGTGAGTGCTTGTCCGCTTCTTCAACCAAGAGAGTGAATTTTTCTCCTACAATGCTTCCCATGCTTCCCATAAAGAAAGAAGAATCCAAAACACCGATAGCCAAATCGATTCCGCCGATGCTTGCAAAACCCGTAAGCAAAGCGTCTTTTAAATGACTTTTGCTTTCGGCTTCCTTAAGCTTCTTTTTGTAGCCCGGAAAAGAAAGGGGGTCTTTTGAAGAAAGATCTGCGTTTATTTCTTTAAAACTATCTTCGTCAATAAGCATATTTAATCTTGCTTTTGCATTTATCGAGTGATGGTAGCCGCATTTATCGCACACATAAAAGCGTTCCTTCCAAAGCTTTTTGGAAATGGCGTTATCGCATGCTTTGCATTTTATGGGCTCTTCATCAATATTCAGCTCATGCAAAACCGAATTTTTATATCTGTATTTTTTCATTGAAAACAGTTTTTGTCTGTTTTCGTTAAAAAGTTGATTTGTCATTTTTTAAAGCTCCTTACGGCTTTCTTCGTTAAACTCAACAAGTTCCTTGCCATGCAGTTCCATAAAAGATGTATCGAAGCTGCCTTTTAAGAAATCCGGATGATACATAACAAGGTATTGTAGATCCTTGTTTGTGGGTACACCGTCAATCAAAAACTCTTCCAAAGCGGCACGCATTCTCTTTATGGCATCAAGTCTTGATGTGCCTCGAACTATTACCTTTGCAATCATGGGATCGTAGTGAGGCGAGATTTCGCATCCCGTAAAAAGAGCGGAGTCAACTCTGACTCCAAAGCCCGCAGGAAGGTGAAGAAAGTCGATTTTTCCGGGACTTCCCGCATTAATACGGCATTCAATGGCGTGACCGCTTATTTTAACATCTTCTTGTTTATAACTAAGTTTCATTCCCGAAGCGATACGAAGCTGCTCGTGAATAAGGTCGATACCCGTAACCATTTCCGTAACCGGGTGTTCAACCTGAATTCTTGTATTCATTTCTATAAAATAGAAATTGCCTTCGTGATCAAGTACGAATTCCACGGTACCCGCATTGGTGTACTTACAAGCCTTTGCGGCATTTACCGCAGCTTCTCCCATTTTTTTTCTAAGATCATCATCGATTTTTTTGGAAGGTGATTCCTCAATAAGTTTTTGATTTCTTCTTTGAATAGAGCAGTCACGTTCTCCCAGATATATAACGTTTCCGTGAGAATCCGCCAAAATCTGAACTTCGATATGATGTGGGTTGAGTATAAGCTTTTCAAGGTACAAATCGCCGTTGGCGAAACAAGAAAGAGCTTCCGCCTTTGCTTCTTCGAAAGCGGATTTTACTTCCGATTCATTAAAGGCTTTTCGCATGCCACGTCCACCGCCGCCTGCAGCTGCCTTGATTAAAATCGGGTAACCAACCTTGTTTGCCACTTTTATTGCTTCCTCATAGGAAGAAACAAGACCTTCCGAACCCGGAACTACGGGAACTTTGTGTTTTTTCATCAGTTTTTTTGCGGCATCTTTATTGCCCATCATACTTATAACTTTTGAAGAAGGGCCAATAAATACGATAGCGTTTTTTTCGCATTTTTTTGCGAATTCGGCATTTTCCGAAAGAAATCCGAAACCGGGATGAATAGCATCGCAGCCTTTTGCAAGAGCCGTTTCGATGATTCGATCCTCCAAAAGATAGCTTTCGGAAGCCTTGGCATTTCCGATACAAACCGCGATGTTTGCAAATTGCACGGGTAAAGAATCCTTGTCCGCCGTTGAATAAACCAAAACCGTCTCAATATCCAACATGCGGCAGCATCTTATAATGCGCATGGCAATTTCGCCGCGGTTTGCTATAAGTATTCTTTTAAACATAGTAACCTCTTAAGCATCCAAAAGCACAAGGGTTTCGTCGAACTCAACAAAGGCGCCGTCTTCGGCCGGAATAGCTTTTACAACGCCATCAGCCGGTGCGGTTATTTCGTTCATAAATTTCATGGCTTCGATAAGCCCCACAACGTCACCCTTTTTAACACTGTCTCCGACTTCAACGTATGGCGCTTTGCCCGGTGCGCTTGCGCGGTAGAATGTTCCGACCAAAGGCGCTTTTATAGCTTTGCCATCTTCAACGTCTTTAACATCTGCTTTGCTTTCTGCGCTTTGCGGCAAAGGAGTCGAAGTCTGAGAAATTGCGTTTTGAGATACGGGACTTGCAACATTTCTTTTCAAGAAAAGGCGGTACTGCCCCGCCTCAAGTTCCATTTCGCTAATGGATGATTTTTCAAACTTTTCAAAAATTCTTTCTATTTCATTAAGTTCCATATCAATCACCTTAAGCCCAAGATTATTTGTGTGATTCTACGAAATCAACAATATCTTTAACTGTTTTAACTTTTTCAAGTTCTTCGTCCGGAATTGAAAAACCGAATTTTTCATCCATTGAAATGTTAAGTTCCACTGCTGCAAGAGAGTCTGCACCCAGGTCATCGAAAAGATTTGCCTCCAAAGTTACATCATTTGCATCACAGCATAAAATGTCCACGATTAATTCTTTTACTTGTTCAAACATAGTTAAATCTCCTTTGTGTTTTAATAATTTCCTTTTTTCTTTCGATTAAATCGGCTTAATTTAAACTAATTTAATCATTTTAGATAAAACAACTTATCTAAAAACATTTAATTAAAATGTTGGAGTTATATTACACCCCTAAAAAATAAATGTCAATAATTTTAATTAAAATTTTTTAGTATAAAAATTTAAACAATATGCAAGGCTTGTATAAAGGGCATAAACACTGAAAT
>CACZQX010000085.1 GCA_902783445.1 uncultured Lachnospiraceae bacterium | reverse complement strand
TATTGAGCGAAACTACAGATGCAAAATCGGCGAAATTGACATTATAGCAAGAGATGATTCGGAAAACTGCCTGGTATTTGCGGAAGTAAAATACAGGAAGTCATCCATGCAGGGAGGCGCCGATTTTGCGGTGAATTACAAAAAACAAAACAAAATAAAAAAAGTCGCGAGCGTTTATTTGATGCATCGAAAGATATCGTCATCTTCCTTTTGCAGATTTGACTGCGTTATGATAACCGGAAGCGAAGTTAATTACGTTAAAAATGCTTTCGGTGGTCTTTAATCTATACAATCTATACAAAAATATCTAAAATTCCTTAAATATTTATACTATGCATATTTTCCTTTTTAAGTTATAATATAAAACATGGAAATTAACGGTTTAAAGATTAATTATAAAGAAAAACGTACAACATCGCTTGCAAACAAAGGGGATGTTTATTATATTCAATATGATGCCTTAAACGAGCTGGATTTCATTAAACACGGCATTTCGACCCGTTTCGGAGGAGTAAGTACGGGTATTTTTGAGAGCATGAATTTAAACTTCACCAGAGGAGACGAAAAGGACAAGGTTGTGGAAAATTACAAGCGTATTTGCAATGCTTTGGATATGGATGTAAATAAACTTGTCTGCTCATATCAAACACATACCAACAATGTTATAAGAGTGGGAGAAACTCCTCTTGAAAGGTTTTATGTGGGCTGCAAAACGCCTTCTGGTGTTGACGGGCTTGTTACCAATGTCCCGGGAGTTGTGCTTACCACCAGTTTTGCCGATTGCATACCGCTTCTTTTTGCTGATCCGGTGAAAAAATGTATAGGTCTTTCACATGCGGGTTGGAGAGGTACGGTTGGAAAGATTGCAAAAAACACAATCGATAAAATGATTAATGAATACGGTTCAAAAGCTTCGGATATTATTTGCTGCATAGGTCCGGGCATCTGCAAGGATTGCTATGAAGTAAGCGAAGATGTTCATGAAACATTCAAAGAAAGTTTGTCAAATCGCATTGTTTACGAGGCGTTTGATGATAGAGGCATAATAAACGGTAAGCATAAGTATTTGCTGGATCTTTGGCAGGCAAACCGTATGATATGTCTTGAAGCGGGGCTTAGAGATTATAATATTTATTTGCCGGATATTTGTACCAATTGCAATCCGGACCTTTTGTTTTCGCACAGAGCAAGCAAGGGCAGAAGAGGCAATTTTAATGTCTTTATGTCCATAGAATACAACAGTTAAGCCGATATGGCGTTTTGAGGGATTTTTATGAAAGAAAAAGGTCATAAAATCTTGAATATTGAAGCCGGATCTATTGCGGAGGAGTTGGAAATTTTGCCGGGATCCTACCTTTTAGCCATTAACGGCAACGAAGTTTTGGATATTTTTGATTATCAATTCATGATAAAAGACGAGTATTTAGAGCTTTTAATCAGAGAACCCGACGGTGAAGAAACGCTTTTCGAAATCGAAAAAGACTTTGATGAAGATTTGGGCCTGGATTTTGGCAGTGGTCTTATGGATGAATACAGGTCTTGCAGCAATAAATGCATTTTTTGTTTTATAGATCAAATGCCTAAGGGTATGCGAGAAACATTGTATTTTAAAGATGATGATTCCAGACTTTCCTTCCTTCAAGGCAATTATATTACTCTAACGAATATGAAGGATGCAGATATCGACAGGATAATAAGATATAGGCTTGAACCCATTAATATTTCGGTTCAGACCACCAATCCGGATCTTCGCTGCAAAATGCTAAACAACCGTTTTGCGGGAGAAAAACTTAAATATCTTGATAGGCTCTCGGAAGCCGAAATCGAAATGAACGGCCAGATAGTTCTTTGTAAAAATGTTAATGACGGTGCTGAGCTTGAACGCTCAATTAAGGACTTATCCCAATATATTTCATGTATGAGAAGCGTTTCCGTTGTGCCTGCCGGCATAACAAAATACAGAGACGGACTTTATCCTTTGGAAAACTTTACAAAGGAAGATGCCGAAAAAGTAATAGATTTAATAGAAAAATATCAAAAAGAGTTCTTTGAAAAATTCGGCATACATTTTATTCACGCAAGTGACGAATGGTATGCTTTGGCGGACAGACAGCTACCCGAGGAAGAAAGATATGACGGCTATCTTCAAATAGAAAACGGCGTAGGAATGATAACAAGCCTTAGGGTTGAAGTGGATAATGCCTTGGAAATGCTTGAAGAGGAAGAAGAATTGGCCCAACTTAAAAGCGCTCTTGAAAACAAAAATCGCAATATAATCATTGCCACAGGTAGACTTCCTCAAAAATATATAGAAGAACTTGTCTGCAAAATACATGATAAATATGCTAATATAAATGTTGAAGTTGTTGCGATTAAGAACGATTTTTTCGGCGAAAGCATTACAGTTTCCGGGCTTATAACGGGTACGGATTTGATTAATCAGCTTAAAGGCAAAAGTCAAGCAGATGAAATCCTTATTCCCGTAAATATGCTAAGAAGCGGAGAAAGCGTTTTTTTAGATGATCTAACCATTAAAGAAGTAAAAGAAACTCTTGATTGCAATATAAGAGTTGTAGGCACAAGCGGTTTGGCATTTTTAAAAGCCATAGCCGGAATAGATGAAAAAATAACTGGGAGACAGATTTATGAGCAAGCCGATAGTAGCGATAGTAGGCAGACCTAATGTTGGTAAATCCACATTATTCAATGTTCTTGCCGGCGAAAATATTTCCATAGTAAAAGATACGCCCGGCGTTACAAGAGACAGAATATACGCGGATATTACATGGTTGGATAAAAAGTTTACTCTTATTGATACGGGTGGTATCGAGCCGGACAGCTCGGATATTATTCTTTCACAGATGAGAGAACAGGCACAAATTGCAATAGATACCGCGGATGTAATTATGTTCATGGTGGATGTAAGACAAGGTCTTGTGGATTCGGATTCCAAAGTTGCGGATATGCTTAGACGCAGTAAAAAACCCGTAGTCTTGGTTGTAAACAAGGTTGACAGCTTTGAAAAATTTATGCCGGATACCTATGAGTTTTACAATTTGGGAATCGGAGATCCCATACCTGTTTCTTCATCATCCCGTTTGGGACTTGGTGACCTTTTGGATGAGGTTACAAAACATTTTCCGGAAAACGACAATGATGATGAAGAAGACGAAAGACCTAAGATTGCCATTATCGGTAAACCAAATGTAGGTAAATCCTCGATTATCAATAAAATGATAGGCGAAAACCGTCTTATCGTTTCCAATATCGCCGGTACAACCAGAGATGCGGTTGACACGGCTGTCAAATACAACGGTAAAGAATACGTATTTATCGATACGGCGGGATTAAGGCGTAAATCAAAAATAAAAGAAGAGCTTGAGCGCTACAGTATTATTCGTACCGTAACGGCGGTTGAGCGCTGTGACGTAGCTGTGCTTGTTATCGATGCAACGGAAGGTGTTACGGAGCAGGATGCCAAAATCGCAGGTATTGCCCATGACAGAGGAAAAGGTATTATTATTGCCGTAAACAAATGGGATGCCATTGAAAAGAATGATAAAACAATTTACGAATTTACAGATAAAATCAGAAACGTGCTTTCTTTTATGAGCTATGCGGAAATGCTTTTTGTTTCTGCTGAGACGGGACAGCGCCTTGCCAAACTTTACGAGCTTATCGATATGGTTATTCAAAATCAGACTCTTCGTGTGGCAACGGGTGTTTTGAATGAAATTCTTATGGAAGCGGTTGCCATGCAGCAGCCACCGACTGATAAAGGAAAACGCCTTAAGATTTTCTATATGACTCAGGTTGCTGTTAAACCACCGACTTTTGTTGCGTTTGTAAATGACAAAGAGCTTATGCATTTTTCATATGTAAGATACTTGGAGAACCAAATCAGAAAAACATTTGGATTTAAAGGAACAAGTATAAAATTTATCGTTAGAGAACGAAAGGAAGAAAAATAATGATTTGGGTTCGAATAGTCTGTCTTGTAATAGGTTATGCATTTGGACTTTTTCAGACAGGATATATATACAGCCGCGCCAAAGGTGTGGATATCAGACAGCACGGTAGCGGCAATGTGGGAACGACAAACCTTAAACGCGTACTGGGTGTTAAAGCGGGAGTCATTACATATATAGGTGATGCTTTAAAGCTTTTGATTGCGGTATTCCTTGTAATGTTTGTATTCCGCGATAGCGGTATTGACGTTTATATGCTTGCTGTTTATACGGCACTGGGATGTGTATTGGGACACAACTTTCCTTTCTATCTTAAATTTAAAGGCGGAAAGGGAATAGCGGTTACTTCGGCACTGGTTATTTCCACACTTGATTGGAGATATATTTTAATCAGTTTCGGAATCTTCTTTTTGGTGGTTGGCATTACAAGAATGGTTTCTTTAGGCTCTTTGTGTCTTGTTTCGTCCTTCTTTGTCAGTGTTTTGATTACCACACAGTTGGGATTTTCAAAGTATGATACGCCTTATAAATACGAAACATATATAATACTTGCAATAATAACCGCCCTTGCATATTTTCAACATAGAGCAAACATTAAGAGAATTGCAAGCGGTACGGAAAGTAAGTTTACTTTTAAGAAAAAACCTGATGTGGAAATCTGATATTAAGAGGTTTCTTGAAATATAAATTAGGGTTAAAAAACAAAAAAAGAGAGGATATTTTATGGCAAATATTACAGTACTCGGTGCAGGCGGATGGGGCTTGGCACTTGCAAAATTGTTGTTTGAAAACGGAAATAATGTAACTGTTTGGTCGGCTGTTGAACGTGAGGTTGAAGAATTAAACAAAACACGCGAAAACAAGCAAAGTCTTCCGGGGGTAATAATGCCTGAGGGTATTGTTATTACATCCGATTTAGATGCATCCATTAAAGATAAGGATATTTTGGTAATGGCCGTTGCATCAAAATTTGTAAGATCCACGGCTGCGCGTCTTAAAGGTAAAGTAAAAGACGGTCAGATTATTGTTGATGTTGCAAAAGGAATAGAGGAAGAAACTCTTCACACAATGACGGCGGTTATTATGGACGAGCTTCCGAATGTAAATGCAGCCATTCTTTCCGGTCCGAGTCATGCGGAAGAAGTAGGTAAAGGTCTTCCGACAACCGTTGTTGCTGGAGCAAGAGACGAAGAAACGGCAAAATACATCCAGAATGTTTTTGCTTCAAACGTATTCAGAGTTTATACAAGTCCCGACATGCTTGGCGTAGCTCTTGGAGGTTCTTTGAAAAATGTTATTGCTTTGGCTGCGGGTATTGCAGACGGAATGGGTTACGGAGATAATACAAAAGCCGCTTTGATTACCAGAGGAATCAAAGAAATTGCAAGCCTTGGTGTTGCTATGGGTGCGGATCCGAAAACTTTAAACGGCCTTGCGGGAACGGGGGACCTTATTGTTACTTGCGCAAGTATGCACAGCAGAAACAGAAGAGCAGGAATTCTTATAGGTCAGGGCAAATCCATGCAGGAAGCCATGGACGAAGTGCATATGGTTGTAGAAGGAGTATATTCCGCAAAAGCAGCTCTTGCGCTTTCGAAAAAATTCAATGTGGAAATGCCTATTGTTGAAAAGGTCAACGAGGTTTTATTCGACAACTTAAATGCAAAAGAAGCCGTAAATTCGCTTATGTTAAGGGATAAAAAAGATGAATATGCACTTGCTTGGAGTAAATAAATGTATTTATATCTGATATTCATCGGCTTATTGATTGTAATTTCTTATTACGATATAAAAACAAACAAAATACCGAATTTTCTTTTGATTATTCTGTCCGTCATAGCGGTTTGCTCATTTATTTTAAACGGAAAGGTAAGCGTTTACAGCGCAGTCTTCGGAGCGCTTTTTATGTTTATCTTTCTTTACGTTATTCGTATTCTTTCAGCAAAAGGAATCGGCGGCGGAGATATTAAGCTAATGACCGTGTGCGGCTTTATGCTTGGTCTGGGGGATGCTTTGTATGCTTTGTTGATCGGATCGATTATAGCGGGCATATATGTAATAGTCGTTGTGCGCAGCAGGACAAAAGATTTGAAAGCAAAAATTGCCTTTGGTCCTTTTTTATCCATCGGTGTTACGGCGGTGATTGTATTTGGTATTTTTAAACGATTTTTTTGATTATTTCGGAATGTGTGGTAAAAGCAAATGAATTCAAAGACAATTGAAAACATAAACAAAAACTTCGGCAAAGCTCCAAAAAGAACTTATTCATCTGAAGAATTGGAAAAGATTTCTTTTTATGCAAAAAATGAATTGCCGAAAAACAAAGTCATAGATGATATTACTTGGAACGATCTTGATATGAACGGTGTTTATAAACTTATTAACAATACACCGTCATCTGTGGGGGATGAGTATGTTTATGCGGCACTTCGCACACCCACAAACAATATTGACTTGCTAAATAAAAGATCGGATTTGTCCGATTGTTTTGCAAACGACAAAGAGTCGGTCCTTAAGGCTTTCGACAGCTTATCGGGAATCGGGAAAAACAAGAAAAACAAAACATCCGTATTCGAATATATCAGCAAAATTTTTGAACTAAAAAAACAAAACAATTTGATTCATTTCATTTTGATAATTCTTTTGATACTTTCCGTTGTATCATTGTTTTTGATTCCCGGAATATCAATACTTTTATTGCTTGCCATGATTTTTATAAACGTTATTTCTTACTACAAAATCAAGGCTAAAATCGACATCTATTTCAACTGTTTTAAATATACGGTGGTCTTGCTTAAATGTGCAAAAAAGCTGTTAAAGTCTAACATTTCCTTTCTTTCGGAATACAACGAAAAAATCGAAGATATTCTAAAAGCATTAAAGGGCGTGACAAGAGGCTCGTTTCTTGTGGCAAGTTCAAATGTGAACATTTCCGCCGCAGATGTTTTGATGGACTATGTAAGAATGCTTTTTCACGTGGATTTGATTAAGTTTAATTATGCTCAAAAATGTATTTCGGAGAATACCGATAAAATAAAGGATTTATACAATACAATCGGAGAAATTGAATTAATTCTTGCAATTTCATCCTTCAGAAGCTACTTATCCCCTTATTGCAAGGCAAATTTTGCAAGAAAATCATGCAAAATCAACTTTAAAAATATCTATCATCCGCTGATTGAAAATCCGGTAAAAAACAGTTTGGAAAACGAAGAAAAAATGCTTCTTTTGACAGG
>CACZQX010000084.1 GCA_902783445.1 uncultured Lachnospiraceae bacterium | reverse complement strand
ACTCAGATACAGTAAACTCATCGATACGGGAATTAATAAAAAGCCACGATTTATAAGAACTGATGTCATCAAGTCTCAAGCTTCCTAATCCGCCAGTACCCTCCGTCGCTCTGATCCAGCACGGAAAACCGATTTCATTCTCTACATCATCAAATCTCGGATTATCTTGTGTAACCTTGATGGTTTTTGGGATAAAATCAGTGCCTTCCAAAAGTTCCGCCATAATGGATTTGTCACGTAAGGATTCAGACAACAACTTACAGCCCATGAAAACCGGAGCCGGATACTTACCGTGATCATCGTAGTATTGACCCCATGCGACAATCTCCGCCTCAGGCTGGACAAAAGCATAATCCACTTTGTTATCAGCCACAATACGCTCAATAGCGCAAAAATACTCGGGATCATCGCATCGAGGAACTACATAATGCTTGTCAACGAGATTTTTCCCGTCTTTTGTTTTCATGAAGAATCCCATTGCTTTTTTTTCTATGTCGCATCCAATAAGCTTATAATCCGGATGATGTTCGCGAATAGTCATCGCAATTGATCTCGGCGTAAGACCGCCAATGCCTGTGATTAAGATTGTTTTCATTCTTCTTTCCCACATTCTATTTTTATAACACTTCTTTCAGTGTAGACACTATTCTCTCCATGTCTACGATCCCGTAACGCTGGTCACAGATAAGAGACAGTTCTAAATCGTATATATTAGATACGCAATCCTTTGGTTTTGGCCAATGAACAGGGCAGTATATTTCATTCTTAATTAAGTGTGCCCTTATTTCATCTCTTCTTGGTAATAGTATTGGCACAAACAGTGGACAGTCCATATCGTCTATTGGGAACATGAACTGTATTTTTCCTTTAAGTCCATCATACAGGACTTTCGCATTATTTCTTCTTGTTTCTCTCTGGTGCTTCATATCCACATGGTTGATGTACTCATTTGACCACGGGTCAATAGACAACCCCGAGTAATGCTCTGAAAGCCAATGATTGCTTTTACCGAACATTTGAAGGAACTCCAGTTTCACTCTTTCATCTAAATTCTCCAAATATTCCGCTTTCAACTTCATTGCGGTTGTCTTGAAGTCAACAAATTCTCCCGATGGTTCAACACCCTCAAATTCAACTGAGCAATAACCACCACAGTTGATGGGCTCCCACTTGCGCACAGATGCAACAAGATAATCACTGCGGTCATGGGAAGGCGACGATGATAAAAGGCTGTGGGTTATGTCCTCAACAATAATTCCATCAAACTCCGGCAATTCATTTCGGTAACCAAAATAATTACACCAAAGAAGGATATCAGCACTATCGTCAATCCTGACTTCTAAACCATCATTCCACTTCACATCGTAAAAATTAACTGCGATCCCTGCAGCTCTGAATGGGACTAACATTGAATCGCAGCAATACGACGGAAGGAGTGCTGTCTGAGCTTCCGGCATTTTCTTCAAAACAGTTTCTATCGCAGTTCTTCCAGAGAAAACTAGGGACCCTGGCTGAGGGAAAATCAATCCTTGACCGGATTCAATTGGCATTCTATGAAATTCACTACCTATCTCTCTTACCATATTGATTCCTCAGTCTGATCTCAACCGAGAATATGTATAAACATCGTGATACTTTCCTTGTTTAAATATCCTTTGACGTAAAATACCATCTCTCTTAAATCCGCATTTTTCAAATAAATGTACAGAAGCTTCGTTATATGAAATAATATTCGCAAAAATACAATTCAGCCTAAGCTCATCAAATGCATATGTTACTATTGTATTTAATGCATCTGTTCCATACCCCTTTCCTCTGCCACCGTCTTTAGACATTTTTATATGAATATGAGCTGTACCATTTTTTTGGTCTATTTCATTTAATATCATAGTTCCAAGAGGCTTGTTATCTTCTTTATCCGACACAATACATCTAAGAATTGATTGCGAATTTTCCAACCTTGAATACCATTTCATTTGTCCATCTAACGACGTTGGCCATGAGGATCCTCCAATCATCATCTCTGTTTCAGGATCATTAATCAGTTTCAATAGCATATCGTTATCATCATGTTCTATAGCGCGTAAGAGTATTCTCTCGCCATGAATATTCATGTCCCGTCCCTCTCAAATCTCTTGATATTCAGGTTTCATATTCCCATTCTCATCCAGCCAGTCTTTTCTCAGTTCATGCAGGCTTCCGGGATGTTCTTCTCCTTGACCAATTCCTTCTCGAATGAACACTTTTTTCACTGTAAGAAGAACAATCCTCGCATCAAACAGGAAAGACAGCTTTTCAATGTATTCAAGATCGTACTTAAACTTATTGTCCCAACTTAAAGAGTTGCGTCCATTTACCTGTGCCCACCCGGTAAGTCCCGGTCTCACATCATGTCGATGATGTTCTCTCTGTGTATAATATGGAAGATATATAGTTGCTAATGGTCTTGGGCCAACTATACTCATATCTCCCTTAAAAATGTTAATTAATTCAGGGAGTTCATCTAATGATGTAGATCGTAAGAAACGCCCAAATCTTGTCAGTCGAACAGTATCTGGAAGTAATTTTCCATTTTCATCTGTTTGGTTTGACATCGTTCGAAATTTAAAAATCCAAAACAGTCTTTCTTTATTTGTCTTTGGATCCTTCATCCCAGGTCTCTGTTGTTTAAACAGCACCGGAGCCCCCAATTTGACACGAACAAGAATCGCAACAACCACAAGAATTGGAGAAAACACAATAAGTGCCAGTCCGGAAAACAAAATGTCCAGCACGCGTTTAATATATCGCTTATACACTGTTCAATCCCTTCCCAAGTTCATACAACCTTACTTGCAACCGAAATGTTCCTTCATCATATGATTACCATCTAAGTTCTCATTACTGTTTCCGCTTTATTTGATTCTGCTTATTGAGAAAGCTCAATTGAACGATCAAATCTATGCCTGTTGGTTTAGCGCCAAATATTTCTATCCGCAGCATATGAGGATGATTTCAATAGCCATTTTCTTTTAATGTATTCTCGTTTTTTTAGGCCCATCTTTTTGAAAAGCTGATCTATCTCCGTCCGACATCCTTGTAATGTAGCATACTGCCATACAAACTGTCCCCTTGCATTCCCTTCTACCATGCTCCATCCATTCCCTGTTAAGGCCAAATCCCAACCTGTATACCGATTGCTCGGTATTACCTGTGCCAGATTTTTTGCTGTATTGACAGCCTCTTCCCAATGTGGAACTTGAAATCCAATTAGACGAATCCCTGTATCCGGGTGCACATCATAATTATTTCCATACTCATCTCTTGCGACTGTAACTGTTCCTGTTTCGCTATCCAACGCACAGATGATTCCGCCAGAACCTGCATTATCAACAACCGCGTTACCTTTGCCGACACGAAGAAAAGGATGAAATATTATTGTT
>CACZQX010000083.1 GCA_902783445.1 uncultured Lachnospiraceae bacterium | reverse complement strand
TTAGAGCACGCAAAATCCGAACTTCCCAAAGGCTACGAAATAATCAATTACAGAAAACACGGTCGTCCGGATGATTTTATTTTCAGAGTTATCAATTCCACGGCTATTCGTTTTGACGGCCCTTTTCTTGAAAAATATCATGGTTTTCCATACGTTGCGGGAGTTGATATTTTTCCTTTCGACTATCTTTCGGATGATGAAGATTTTATCGAGCATCAAAAGGAAGTCGCCACTAAATTAATCGGCTATTCGGTCGGAGTCGCCACAGGTAAATATACAGATCCCATAAAACTTAAAAAAATCCGCGACTACATGGAAAAAATCGAAAAAGAGTTTAACGTTCATGTAGAGCGCGTCGACATACTTAGCGAGCAGCTTGCGCATTTGACGGAAAGAATTTTTAGCGTAACGCCAAAGGATGAGGCAAAATATGTTTCACTCTTCGTAAACTTGCTTAACTGGAATTCTAAGATTCCAAAGGAATACTATGAGGAATTGATAGAGCTTCCTTTTGAAAATACAAGCATCTCGGTGCCGGGAAATCTTCACGATGTGATGGTTTTAACATATGGAGAGCATTATCTGATACCATACAAAAAGGGCGGACTTCATGATTATCCTTATTACACATTGCAGGAAAAACAACTAAACGAGAAAATGAAATTCCCGCCTTGCAGATATGAATACAATGAAAACGAGATAAAAGAGGCATTTGAAACGAGAGAAAGCAAAATGAGCAGACAAGCAGATGTTAAGGAACAGGCGGTTGGCACTCTTAATCTTTTAAAGGAAGTTCATACAGAGATCAAAAAAAGCATGATGGAAGATAACTTCTCTCAGGCTCTTGATTTGCTTGCTCAGGCTCAAGAGGCGGCCCTTAAGATAGGCGAGCTTATTGACGGAATTATTTCAGCTATTGAAAACTACTGCGAAGCGGTCTTTATTATCTACAATGCAATCGAATCCTGCCAAAACAGCAAAGATATGGCATTAAAAGCAATCGAGGAGTCCGGTCTTATATCGGGATTAACAGATGAAAAATGCGAAGATGTTACGGAATTTATCTTAAATGCATATCTTGATGAAATGCTTAAAAGTGTTGATACGGATTTAAAAGTCAAAAAACAAGTTGTTTTCCTTCCATACAAAGCCAGAATGTGGGACAGTTTGGAAAGCGTATGGAAAAAGGCGGATGCCGACCCTGACACAGATGCATACGTTATTCCGATTCCTTACTACGAAAAGAATCCGGACGGAAGTTTTGCAAAAATGCACTACGAGGCGGATGAATTTCCAAAATACGTCCCGATTATTCACTATGATGACTATAATTTGGAACTGGAAAAACCGGATGTTATTTATATTCACAACCCATACGACAATGCAAACTATGTTACAAGTGTGCACCCACACTTTTATGCAAAAGATTTAAAACAGTATACAAATGAGTTAGTCTACATTCCTTATTTTGTTTTATACGAAATCTCGGATGATGACGAACGTGCTTTGAAAAATCTGGAAGAGTTTGTACTTACGCCCGGAGTAATTAATGCAGACCGTGTTATTGTTCAGTCCGAATCCATGATGAAACACTATGTGGATATACTTAGCAAATTTGCGGGTGAAAATACAAGATCGCTTTGGGAGCAAAAAATAGAAGGCAGCGGATCTCCAAAAGTAGAAAAGTTAAAAAACACAAAGTATGAAGACCTTGAGATTCCTTCTGATTGGGATGAAAAACTAAAAACAGAAGACGGCTCCAAAAAGAAAGCTGTATTTTACAACACATCTCTTGCCTCGGCTCTTGCCGGAAGAGAAAAGTATCTGGCAAAGATTAAACGCGTATTGAAAATTTTTGCAGATAACAAGGATAGCATAACGCTAATCTGGCGCCCGCATCCCTTGTTTGAAAGCACTCTTCGCTCAATGCGGCCGGAGCTTGCCGACGACTATGTAAAAATCGTTGAAGACTACAAACGCGAAAATTTCGGTATATATGATGATACTCCGGACCTTGACAGGGCAATTATCATAAGCGATGCATATTACGGCGATCATTCCAGCGTTGTGCAACTGTATAAAATGACAGGGAAGCCGATTATGATTCAAAATATTGAGATAGAATAATGGCGAATTTTGCTGTAAAATAATTGTAAGTTGTATTTAAAAACGGTATTTAAATTCGGGTGTTAAAAAACAGACTTAAAATTAGTTATATTTAGGGGGATTTACATGAATTTTGAGCTTATGGCATCTATGATGTGCGCTGATTACGGCTTTTTAAACAAAGAGGTTAAGGAGCTTGAAAAAGCGGGCATAGATTCTTTTCACATTGATATTATGGATGGTCGTTATGTGCCGAATTTTGCCATGTCTTTAAATGATTTGAAATGCATAGCGGCATCCACAAAAAAACCTATGGATGTACATCTTATGATTGAGCATCCATCTAACAATATTCACATTTTTTTGGAAAATCTAAGAAAAGGTGACACGGTTTATATTCATCCCGAAGCGGAATATCACCCCTCCACTACTTTGCAAAAGATTATAAATGCCGGAATGATTCCGGGCATTGCAATCAATCCGGGCACCAGTATAGAAACGGTTACGGAAATGCTCAGAATTGTGGACAAGGTGTTGGTAATGAGCGTAAATCCCGGTAATGCGGGTCAGATGTATTTGCCTTATGTGGGTAACAAAATCGACAGACTTTTGGATCTTAGAAAAGAATCGGGATTTGAGATTTTCTGGGATGGGGCATGTTCGGCAGATAAAATTACGGAATATGCGCCAAAGGGTGTTGCAGGCTTTGTTTTGGGAACGACTCTTTTGTTTGGACAGGAACTTTCATATAAAGAGACAATTAAAAAAATACGTAATTTGGAGTTTGACAATTAAAATATTCTGTCATTTGGAATATTTGTGTTTGAAGGCATTTGCAGGTTTTGGCTGCATAAGCCACCTGTGGGGTGAAGATTTGGAAAAAAAGAAAAATATAGCAATTATATTATCCGGCGGAACCGGAGCACGCCTTGGAGGTGACATTCCAAAGCAGTACATTGAAGTAAGGGGAAAAACCATTATTTCTTATGTTCTTGAAGTGGTTATGGCAAATAAGCACATCGAGGCCGTTCAGATTGTTGCGGATGAAAAATACAGAAGAATTATTGAAAAAGACACAAAAAAGTACCAAAAATTTGTTGCTTTTTCCGCGCCCGGTGTAACCAGACAAATGTCTGTCTATAATGCTTTGAAAGATATATCTTATTATGCGGATGAAGATGCAAAGGTTTTGATTCATGATGCGGCAAGACCTTGCGTAACGGACGTTACCATTAATGCCTGTTTTGACGCATTAAAAACTTTCGATGGTGCCATGCCGGTGCTTCCTATGAAAGATACGGTATACGAAAGCAAAAACGGGCAGATTATTACGGGGCTCTTAGCCAGAGAAAACATATTTGCCGGTCAGGCTCCCGAAAGCTATGCATTTGAAGCTTATTACGAAGCCAATAAAAGGCTGCTTCCCGACAAAATCCTTGAAATAAACGGGTCCAGCGAGCCTGCGGTTATGGCAGGAATGAAAATTGCCCTTATAGACGGGGATGAAAATAATTTTAAGATTACAACAATGTCGGATCTTGAAAAGTTTAAAGCACTACAAGAAAAGGCATATTCGGAAAAAGTTAAAAAAATAAGGAATTATAAATAAATGAAAGCACTTGTTTTGAACGACATAAATGATATAAAGGTTAAAGAGTCGGAAAAACCGGAGATTAAGCCAAACGAAGTGTTGGTCAAGGTTAAGGCCTGCGGAATATGCGGTTCGGATATCCCAAGAGCATACAAAACCGGCGCTCACAAATCCCCTATTATAATCGGGCACGAGTTTGCGGGAGAAATCGTTGAGTGCGGCGATGAAGTTGCAAGCTGGATGTTTGATGCAAGCGACTATATAGGAAAACGCGTTGGTGTATTTCCTCTTATTCCTTGTTGCAATTGCAAACCTTGCAGTGAAGGAAAATTCGAGCTTTGCAGAAATTATAACTATCTTGGGTCCAGATCTGACGGGGGATTTGCAGAATTTGTTGCGGTGCCGGGAGAAAATATAATAGAGCTTCCGGATGAAGTATCTTTCGAAGATGCGGCAATGCTTGAACCTACGGCGGTTGCAATCCATGCAATAAGACAGACGGGTCTGTTTAAGGAAAGTCCGGCTTTTGAAGCGGAAACTCCTGTTGGAGCCGGTCCTGCGGCAAACAAGCCGATTGCTGCGGTTTGCGGCCTTGGAAGCATCGGACTATTGTTAACCATGCATCTTTTGAATCTGGCAGACGGCGAGGTTTACGTTATGGGTAACAGAGATTTGCAAAAAGAAAAAGCCTTAAGCCTCGGCATAAAAGAGGAAAACTATTTTGATGTTAGAAGCGGTGATGCAGCAAGTTGGCTTAAGGAAAAAACAGGCGGAGACGGCGTGGATGCTTTCTTTGAATGCGTAGGCAAAAACGAGACATTCAACTTGGGGGTGGAATGCGCGGCGCCTTCGGGACATATCGTTGTTGTGGGCAATCCTTATTCGGATGTTGATTTGCCAAAGGACAGATATTGGAAAATTCTCAGGAACCAGTTAACAATTCATGGTAGTTGGAATTCGTCCTTTACCGGCAATTTTAACGATGATTGGCATTTTTGCCTCGATGAAATGGCAAAAGGAAATATAAAACCTTCCGAGCTTATATCTCACAGATTCCCTTTGGATGATATTGTTAAGGGCTTGGAAATAATGAGAGATAAATCCGAAGACTATATAAAAATAATGAGCATAATGGATTAATTTTTGCTGAAAAATAGGAGAATATAAGGAAAAAGAGGTGTTTTATGGATTTACATTGCGAAATGATAATGGACGAATACAGGAATGGTCGTCCGCAATTTGACAAAGTGCTTGAAATAGTAAGGAATACTTTAAACGGTCTTATCAAAGAAGCCGGCATTTACATTAATGCCCTTGAGGCCAGAGTTAAGGAAGAAAAAAGCCTTGCGGGCAAGCTTGAACTTAAAGGTTACAAGTACAAAAGCTTGTCGGACATAACGGATATTGTGGGGGCCAGGGTCATTACATTTTACAGTGATGAAGTGGACAAAATAGCAGCTCTCGTGGAAAAGAAGTTTGACGTGGACTGGAATGAATCCGTAGATAAAAGAAAACTTTATGACGACGATCGATTCGGCTATATGTCACTTCACTATATTTGCCGCATTCCAAAGGAGTTGTTTTATGACGAAAAAATGCCTTTGGTAAACGAAGTACGTTTTGAAATACAGATGCGTACCGCACTTCAACATGTTTGGGCGACGGTTAATCA
>CACZQX010000082.1 GCA_902783445.1 uncultured Lachnospiraceae bacterium | reverse complement strand
TAAGGCACTAAGCATTTAGTGCTTTACTTTTGTGTTTTGCATATTTATATATGTTAAAGGCTATAAAGGCAAAAAGTTTAATGAAATAGGAGAAATGTTATGAAAAAGTTAGTAGTTATTGCTCTTGCGGCAATTTGTGCACTTTCATTATTTGGATGTGACAACTCAAAAGAAAAAACAGAAGGTGATACACTCGTTATGGCGACAAACGCTGAGTTCCCACCTTATGAATACTATGAAGGCGACAAGATTGTCGGTATTGATGCTGAAATCATGACAGAAGTTGCCGAAGAACTGGGAATGACACTTGAAATTGAAGATATGGCATTTGATTCAATCATTGCTGCCGTTAAATCAGGCAAAGCAGACCTTGGTGCTGCAGGTATGACAATCACAGAAGACAGACAGGCTTCGGTTGATTTCTCAACTCCTTACACAACAGCTCGTCAGGTTGTTATCCTTAAAGACGGTTCTGATATCAAAACAGTAGACGACCTTGCAGGTAAGACAATCGGCGTACAGCTTGGTACAACAGGTGATATTTACGCAGGTGATGTTGAAGGCGCTACAATCGAACGTTACAACAAAGGTTTTGAAGCAGTTCAGGCACTTACACAGGGTAAAGTTGATTGCGTAATCATTGATAATGAACCTGCCAAAGTATTCGTTTCACAGAACGAAGGCATCTACATCTTAGATGAAGATTTCGCTTTGGAAGAATATGCAATCGCTGTTGATAAAGGTAACACAGATTTACTTAACAAGATTAACGATGCTCTTGCAAAATTAAAAGATTCAGGCAAATTACAGGAAATCATTGACAAATATATCTCTGCTGAATAGTTTGATTATCTACTGTTAATAACGAGCATATTTTAAATTTTGACTATTATCACAGCGTCTTAAAGTAGGCGCTGTGAACTTTTGTTTTATAGATTACTAACAAAAACTTCTATATTTAAGGAATAATTATGGCGGAACAGTTTTATTTAAACTTTATTAAAGATGACAGGTGGATGTATTTACTGCAAGGCTTAAAAACAACAATTATCGTGGCACTTTTTGCAGTGTTACTCGGTGTTGCTTTGGGCTTTACCGTTGGTATGATACGTTCAACACATGACAAAACAGGGAAATTAAAGGTTGCAAATTTCATTTGCCACGTTTACCTCACCATAATAAGAGGTACACCGGTACTTTTGCAGCTTTTGATTATTTACTTTGTTGTGTTTGCATCTGTTAATGTAGACAAAGTAATAGTTGCGATTATTGCATTCGGTATCAACTCCGGTGCCTATGTTGCCGAGATAATCCGAAGCGGTATTATGGCTGTTGATCAGGGACAGATGGAAGCCGGTCGAAGTCTGGGATTTTCATACAGACAGACCATGATTAATTTCATCATGCCTCAGGCCTTTAAAAATGTATTGCCTGCGCTTGGTAACGAATTTATCGTACTTTTAAAGGAAACATCGGTTGCAGGTTATATCGCCCTTCAGGATTTAACAAAGGGTGCGGATATTATCAGAAGTTTGACATATAATTACATGCCACTTTTTGCGGCAGCCGTAATTTATCTTGTTATGGTTATGATTTTGTCATACTTTGTAAAACGTTTGGAAAAGAGGTTACGTAAAAATGAGCGATAATAATACAGTATTTGAAGTAAAAGACCTCTCAAAGAGTTTTGGAGATTTAAATGTTTTACATGGCATTGATTTAACAATCAGCAAAGGAGAGGTTGTTGTAATAATCGGACCTTCGGGTTCGGGTAAATCCACATTCCTTAGATGCTTAAACCGTTTGGAAGAGCCTACAGGCGGAGATATTCTTTTTGAAGGCAACAGTATTGTTGATAAGAAATGTAATATCGACAAACTCCGTCAGAAAATCGGTATGGTTTTCCAGCATTTCAACTTGTTTAACAACAAGACTGTTCTTAGAAACATAACAATCGGTCCGGAAAAGCTTCTGGGACTTTCCGAAGAAGAAGCAAAAAAACGCGCGGAAAAGCTTTTGGAACGAGTTAATTTATTGGATAAGAAGGATGCTTACCCTTCACAGCTTTCGGGTGGTCAGAAACAGCGTATAGCTATAGTCAGAGCTCTTGCCATGGAACCGGACGTTATGCTTTTTGATGAGCCTACAAGTGCTCTCGATCCCGAGATGGTTGGTGAAGTTTTGGAAGTTATGAAAGAGCTTGCAAGAGACGGCATGACTATGGCTGTTGTTACCCACGAAATGGGATTTGCAAGAGAAGTGGGCAGCCGCGTGCTTTTCATGGCTGACGGCGAAGTTATCGAAGACGGCACACCTGAAGAGATTTTTGACAATCCAAAAAGCGATGCCGCTAAAAACTTCCTTAAATGTGTACTTTAGTATTTATATAAAACCGGCAGTTGCCGGTTTTTCTTCTAAGAGAGATTATGGATAAGACAAAAAAATACATGGCAGGTGCAAGAATTGCCATATTGCTTGCAACGCTTATATGGGGTACATCATTTATTGTACTTAAAGATGC
>CACZQX010000081.1 GCA_902783445.1 uncultured Lachnospiraceae bacterium | reverse complement strand
TTTATAAGAATACCCATGTTTTGAGCCTTTCGTCTATAAATATTTTAACATAGGTTAAACATATGAAAAAGGGACTTTTAAATCATTTGAAGATTGTGCGGTCACCGACAGCACAATCTGTGGAAAATTCAACAAATATTGAAAAGGTGCGGATGTTTTTCATCCGCACCTTTTGTACTTGATCAATGGCTGAAATCTCTTAATGACCGATTTAGAGACTGTCCCAGAATCTGTTTTCGAATTCAGCACATTTCATAAATATTTTCTTTATGTTTTCGAGTTCCGACTGCTCCCTGCTTTCGCTTATTTTGTCAATGATATCGACCCATTTACGGTTTGCATCCGTATAGTTTTGGGATGTATATTCAAAAAACCAGTCTTTATGTTCGGAAAGTTTTATTTCTTTGGCATATTTTTTGGTATCAGCATCACTGATATAAGCGTAAACCCAGGAGCATTGAAGAAGTGCGCTTAATCCTGCGAGCAGTCCGTATCCGTTAAGGCAGGATTTCATGTAAGAAATATAATCCGAGATAACTTCATTCATCTGTGCTGCTTTGATCTCTTCATCGGTTATGCCGATTTTTTTCATATGCGGAATATGGACTCTTTTAATTTCATTTTCCGTACCGATGACAGCTGAATCTATAAAATCCGTAAGTTCCTTACTCTCTGAATATGCTTTTGTCATATTGAGGATTTCAATATATTCTGCCAAATACAGATAATCCTGGATCATGTAGTTTTTGAAACGTTCATGACTTAAAGTTCCTTTTGCCATTTGGACGACAAAGTCTTTTTCGCATGCTTCATCCCAGATTTCCCGGGTATTTGCAAACAGAATTTCCGACAGTTTCATTGTTTTTCTCCGTTAGTTTTTTCAGCGATTATTGCTACATATCCGCCGCTCTTGTACCCTTCGATAACTTCTTCGGGTTCCTCGTTGGTATAAAGAGGATTTTTAACAAGAGTCTGATAATATGAGAATCTGCTGATGCCGAGTTCCTTTAAGACGTTGATCTTTTCCTCGGTAGTATGCCATACGCCCGAAGATGCCAGTGCGAGAGGATAAGGAAGTTCGGGCATTGCACCGTTAAGATATTCATGATCGTATGTGTTTAAGCTTTTGCCCAGAAGATACATGAAACCGAAAGCGCTTTCCTTGGGAACATCGAGAAGAATAAGTCTTCCGTTTGCCTTAAGTGCACGAAGACATTTGCCGTAAACAGGCGACAGATCTTCCATGTAACTTGAGCTTCCGTTAAAGTAAATGATATCATATTTTTCTTCAGGCAGATCAACATCTTCGATAAGGCCGATCTTGATCACATTGATGCCTCTTTTTCTGGCGATTTCAGCCATGTCTTCAGAGGGCTCGATCCCTTCGATGTTGGAGCTGTCGATATAGCTTTCAAACAATCCGCTTCCGCATCCGACAGACAAAAGTTTCTTACCCTGAATATCTCCGAGAACTTTTTCAAAAAGCCTTAATTCGCTTGTGAAAAGCTTGTCGTTTTTCATGAACCATTCATCATATTTATCTGCATATCCGTCAAATTTCTGTTTTTCCATTTTTGTATTCTCCTTGTGTAAGTATAAATTAAAGTAATGTGTAGCAGTGTGCCAGCGGACCGCTTCCTTTTCCGAGATCAAGCATTACGGCAAGCGCTCCGGAGATATAATCTTTGGCATTCTTTACCGCATCGTCAAGGCTCTGACCTTTGGCCAGGTTGGATGCGATGGCACTTGAAAGCGTACAGCCCGTTCCGTGGGTGTTGGGATTGTCGATTCTTTTTCCCTTAAACCAGACATATCCGCCGTCGCGATAAAGAAGATCGTTGGCATCATTGATCTGATGCCCGCCTTTTAAGAGAACATTGCAGTTGTATTTTTCGTAAATGAGTTTCGCTGCAGCAATCATGTCTTCTTCGTTTTGGATTTTCATTTCCGACAGAACCTCTGCTTCGGGAATGTTGGGTGTGATGACTGTTGCCAGGGGAAGAAGCTCGCTTTTTAATGTTTCGATTGCTTCATCGCTTATGAGTTTGGCTCCGCTTGTTGCTACCATTACGGGATCGACAACGATGTTTTTCGCGTTGTACTTTTTGAGCGTTGCGGAAATTGTTTTGATGAGTTCGCCGGATGATACCATTCCTGTTTTGACTGCATCAGGATAGATATCCGTAAATATCGCTTCGAGCTGCAGTGACAAAAATTCCGGCGTTACCTCCATTATTCCTGTAACGCCGGTAGTATTCTGTGCAGTTAAAGCCGTGATGGCCGACATGGCATAAACGCCGTTAGCCGTCATGGTCTTGATATCTGCCTGTATACCGGCGCCTCCGCTGGAATCGCTTCCGGCGATCGTTAATGCTGTGTTCATGGTTGTTACCTTCTTTCTTAGAATTTTTTAGCATTAATTTTTTATAGCGATATAAGGTGGTGCCCCCGATATACCGCTTATTAATTTCACAGTTTCGCATTTGAGATCCGTTGTCTCTACGCCCGGTTCCCGAACTGTTGCCACGAATTTATCAGATGCAAAAAGGAAAGTAAATACAATTCTGAATTTATTTATTAAGAACCTGTTTAAATAAATTAGCAAAGTCCTTCAGATCCTTAAGATAAATATCCGCAGTGTTTTTAAGGCCGGTCTGGTCGCTTTCGCCCTTGGAATCATATACGCCGATACTTACATAACCTGCATTCTTTGCGGTTTTCAAAGCATAGAGCGAGTCTTCGAAAACGAGAGTTTCTTCGGGTTTTGTTCCGAGAAAATCAGCAGCAAGATTGTATATGTCGGATGAATGTTTGCTGACTCCGACCTCGCCAGTCGTAAAAATCCTGTCGATGAACCCGATAAGTCCGTTTCTTGATAAAGCCTTTTCGACGTGTTCTCTCGGGCTTGAAGTAGCGGCAGCCATTTTAATGTTCTGCTCTTTCAGGTATTCTAAAAGCTCCTTTGAACCGGGTTTGCCAGGTACTTCGTCGAAATAAAAAGTTTCAAGCATTCTGCCTAAGCCTTTGACTATTTCGTCAGTCTGTTTATTTAGCGAATAATGCTCGTTGAGGTAATCCGCCCCCTGTTCCATGCTCATGGAAAAAAGTATTTTGTTCAGTCCTTCTTCGGGGATTTTGCCGATGCTTTGCAAATACCTTGCGCCAAGGTCATCCCAGATGCCCATGGAATCGAGCAGTACTCCGTCTATATCAAATATTGCGCCTTTGATCATTTTGGTTTTCTCCTGCTGAATGGGTTTAAAATTTGTACCTGATCAATAAAGTGTACATATATATTGCGTCATTAGTTCATTTCTTCTCCTGCCGGATGAGGTGTTTTAGGAAATGGTCTAAATATGAACGTAAAATATTTTTGAGCTTTATTAATAATTTCAGTTTGCTTCAACCGTACGTAATGTTTCGGCTTTCAGATCTTCGGTTGCTTTTTTAATATCTTTTGCAGCGTAAATTGCACTTATTACAGCTACGCCGACGATACCGCTTCCTGCAAGTTTACTTACATTTCCTTCGTTGATCCCACCGATTGCGATTACGGGGATTGATACCGCTTCACAGATCGCTTTCAGGGTTTCGTATGAAACATCCGCTGCGTCGTCTTTGGAACCCGTGGGGAAAACAGCACCGACGCCGAGGTAGTCAGCACCTCTTTTTTCTGCGAGAACAGCCTGCTCCACGTTTTCTGCGGAAACACCGATTATTTTGTCCGGGCCGAGCTTGGCGCGAACGTCGCCCGCTTCCATATCGCTTTGTCCGACGTGAACTCCGTCGGCATCCATGGCGATCGCAATATCAACATTGTCGTTGATCACGAAAGGAACATTGTATTTTTTGCAGAGTTCTTTGAGTTCTCTTGCTTCCTCGAGAAATTTTTCATCTTCGAGCGTTTTTTCGCGAAGCTGAACGAAAGTAACACCGCCGTCGAGACTTTCTTTTACGACTTCCTTAAGTGTTCTTCCTTCCAGCCAGTGGCGGTCGGTTACGGCGTATAAGAGTAAATCATTTTTATCGCACTTCATATTTTGCCCCCTTGTTAAGAGTCTCAGCATCCATGTTGAAAATGGCATCAATAATGCGGTTTCTGTATGTTGAGTTTCCGTCACCGGGCTGCATGTTTTTCCATCCGATTTCGCCTGCAAGTCCCATGGTGACAACCGATGCAGCGGCTGCTTCAAGAGTGTTGTCGGGATTAGCCGAGATAAATGCGCTCATCATTCCTGAAAGCTGGCATCCGGTTCCCGTAATTTTGCCCATTTCGGGACGACCGTTTCTGATTACATAGCATTTTTCGGAATCGCCAACAAGGTCGATGGCGCCTGTTATTGCAATGACCGAACCTGTTTTTGAAGCAAAGTCCTTGACGAATTTTACGGCTGCATCAAGATTTGCATCGGTTACGGCATCGGCAACATCCGCATCAACACCTTTTGTGGTTCCGCTTCCGAGTGCAAGAGTCTTTATTTCCGAAATATTTCCTCTGATCACGGTGAACTTGATCTCGTCCATAAGTTTAACCGCTGTATTGGTACGAAGTGCGGAAGCGCCTGCTCCGACGGGATCGAGAAGTACGGGATGATTTAATTCATTTGCTTTTTTGCCGGCAAGAAACATACCTTTTATACTGCTCTGATTAAGTGTGCCGATATTGATATTCAGACTTCCGCATATCGATGTAATGTCTTCAACATCCTCGGGTTCATCCGACATGATCGGGCTTCCGCCGCAGGCGAGCAAAACATTTGCAACGTCATTAACGGTAACGTAATTTGTGATGTTGTGTACCAAAGGTACGTTTTTACGAACATTTTCCAGGCAATTTCCTAACATAACTGAGTCTCCTTTTGTGAATGAAATTTAATCTGTTTTGTAAAAAACCATGCTTTGGAGTTTGCGGTTATCTGCATTTTTGAGTCGGCATATGAGTAAATAAACATATTTGAATGCATTTCTTTTGAGAGATATCTTTATACCAAAAGAACTTTTTTCGGATATATCTTCATCTCAAAAAAGAATTAAAAAAGCAGATATACCAACTTCATGATATATCCGCTCAGATTACCTTAAGCTTACTATTCACCTACGTTGGCATTATCCGAATCAGGTTATGGGTCCGAGCTGTATCTCTCGTTCTCAGCCTGCCTTAACAAGCTCCCCAGTTGTCATAAATACTCTATCATCAAACATTTTATTTCGCAATATGATTTTTTTCAAATCATCATAAAAAATTATAGTCGGAGAAAATGGGATACTTATAAGAGGAATCAAAAATAATAACCGCTCGGATCTTTTCGGATAGCATATTTTTTATACAAAATACTTGTTTCAAAAAAATACTTGTAACACAAGCTTAAGTTTAGTATAGATTCAATTATTATTTTAAATCGATTTATTGCCTCATCGAAATCAAAATGTCGTTCAATGTGTCGTTTGTTATTCGAATGTGTTGTTTCACTCCATCAATCATCACACTGATATATTTCTAAGTGTATCGTGCCTTTCCCATCACCTGCTTTACAAAATACCCTCAGGATAAACCTGAGGGTATTTTTGAAAACAAAAAGAGAACAAATATTCAATATATTTGTCCTCTTTTCCTCACACACAATTTCCCACAGGAATATACTTTATTACTTTTTACTTTCCGTTG
>CACZQX010000080.1 GCA_902783445.1 uncultured Lachnospiraceae bacterium | reverse complement strand
GGGAATCTTAATAAGAAACTGCGAAAACTTTGAGGGGCTAAAGAAAGGCTATTTCAGAATTGCCGTTAAGTCCCGAGGAGAAAACGAAAAATTTTTGAAAGTGTTGGGTGAATGCATTGAAGGAAATTGAAAAGTTATTACCACAGGATATCGAAAAAAGAAGCTTTGAAATAATCGGTGAAGAGCTTGAAAAACTTGGGGTTTCACTTCCTAAGGAAGAAGAGCTTATTACAAAGCGCGTTATTCATACAAGTGCGGATTTCGACTATGTTAAGACGCTTAAATATTCGAAAGATGCGGTGGAAAAAGCTCATGAGCTTTTAAAAGCGGGAGCTCATATCGTAACGGATACCAATATGGCCCTTGCGGGTATTAATAAGCGAGCTCTTGCAAGGCTTGGAGGCGAGGCCCATTGCTTTATGGCAGATGAAGAAGTGGCAAAGCTTGCAAAGGAGCGAGGCACAACCCGTGCGGCCATCAGCATGGAAATGGCGCGAAAGATAGATAAACCGGTTATATTTGCCATAGGAAACGCACCTACGGCTCTTGTGCAGATCTATGAAATGATGCAAACAAGTAATTGGCGACCGGCCTTTGTAATAGGCGTGCCGGTGGGCTTTGTAAATGTAGAAGTGTCCAAGGAACTGATAATGGAGACAGACGTGCCATATATCGTAAATGCGGGAAGAAAAGGCGGAAGCAATGTGGCAGCGGCCATCTGCAATGCCTTGATGTATGAAATTACCGAAAGATAGATTATATGAGTTTGTTGGGGAAATGTTTGCGGGACAGTAAAACAACGAGGGAATAGAATTGAAGGATATATTGATATTTGCGGGAACAACAGAAGGAAGAAAACTTTCAGAGCGATTAAGTGCAGCGGGCATTTCGTCTGCTGTTTGTGTTGCCACGGAATATGGTGAAATAGTTTTAAAAGAAAATCCGCTTGTAAGTGTAAAGCGCGGTCGCATGGATGCAGATGAAATGCGAGCGTTTATGGAACAAGGGGATTTTTTGTGTGTTGTTGATGCAACTCATCCTTATGCGGATATTGTAAGCGCAAATATAAAAGAGGCGGTAAAGGGGTTGAATCTGCCTTATTTCAGACTATTAAGAGAGCGTGGGGGCTGTGTGGCGGAAGGTGCGATCTATTTTGAAAGCATCGAAGAATGTGTTAAAGAGCTTGAAAAAACAAGCGGGAACATACTTCTTACTACAGGAAGCAAAGAACTGGCGAACTTTGCAAAGTCCAAAGCTTTAAGGGAGAGACTCTTTGTGCGAGTTCTTCCAAGCAAAGAAAGTATTGAAATATGTGAGTCGTGCGGCCTTGCGGGCAAGCAGATAATATGTATGCAGGGGCCTTTTTCAAAGGATTTAAACACTGCTATGCTAAAGCAGTACGACATTAAATATATGGTAACAAAGGAAAGCGGCAAGGCAGGGGGCTTTGATGAAAAGATAGATGCGGCGCTTGCTGCGGGAGCAAAAGCTTTTGTTATCGGAAAAGAAAAGGAAAGCCATGGTCTTGGCTTTTCGGAAGTTTTGGCTGAAATAGCCAAGATTAGCGGCAAAGAAATAAAAGCTGAGAATACATATAAAATCACCCTTGCGGGCATTGGCATGGGAAATAAGAAAAACCTTACAAGAGAGGTTTTTGATGACATAGAGGATGCGGATATAATCTTGGGTGCCGAAAGAATGATAGAAGGTTATAATCCTAAGATAGAAGCTAAGCCTTATTATCTGGCAAAGCAGATAATTCCTTATCTTGAGGAAAATGAGAGCTGCTTTAAGGACGAAGGAGAAAAAAGCGTAGTTGTGCTATTTTCCGGAGACAGTGGCTTTAACAGCGGTGCCACAAAGCTTTATAAGGCTTTAAACGAAGAGATAGACTCAGGGAAACTTTCCGCTGCTGTGGAAATAATGCCGGGAATTTCATCCATTTCATATTTGGCGGCAAAAGTCGGAGAGTCTTACGAGGATGCAAGGATTTTAAGCATTCACGGAAAAGAGATTGCAAACTTGGGCCTTAAGATAAAAGAAAGTGAAAAGACATTTCTTTTAATGTCGGGAGTGGAAGATGTTAACAGACTGGGAGAAATCCTTGAAGATGTGGGATTAAACTCTTGCAAGGTATTTGCGGGGCTTAATCTATCATATGAAAATGAGGAGATTCTTGAGCTTAGTGCAAAAGACTGCAAGTCTTTAAGCAAAGAAGGCTTGTATGTTTGCTTTATAAAAAATGAAAGCGTGGAAGAAAGAGGCGTTTCACACGGCCTTCCCGACAGTGCATTTATCCGCGATAAAGTGCCTATGACAAAGGAAGAAGTGCGAGAGGCAAGTATTTCAAAGTTGCATCTTAAAGGAAATTCCGTTGTTTACGACATCGGAAGCGGCACCGGATCCATTGCCATTGAAATGGCAGCACTTTCGGATGAAATAAAAGTTTATGCAATAGAAAGAAAGCCGGAAGCGGTTAAGCTAATAGGCGAAAACAAGCGCAAATTTAATCTTGATAATATTGAGATTATTGAAGCTTATGCTCCGGAAGGCTTGAAAGGTCTACCAAAGGCAAGCCATGCTTTTATCGGCGGCAGCGGCGGCAACTTAAAAGAAATATTGGAAAGCTTACGAGCTATTAATCCGAAGATGCGAGTGGTTCTAAATGCCATAAGCCTTGAAACCATAGCGGAAATCAAGGAAGTGGTAAAGGATTTTGACATTTGCGAGGATGAAATCGTGCAGATGCAGATAAGTCGTGCAAAGAAGGTTGGGGACTACAATCTTATGCAGGCGGAAAACCCGATTTGGATTTGCTCGTTTACGTTTAAAGGATAACAAAATGAAATTAAAAAGAATCATGATTGCGGCGCCAAAAAGCGGCAGCGGTAAAACAACCATAACCATCGCCCTTTTACAAGCTTTAAAGGATCGCGGCAAAAAACTAATTTCATATAAGTGCGGACCGGACTATATAGACCCCATGTTTCACAAAAAGGTAATAGACATACCGTCCAAAAATTTGGATACTTTTTTCACAAGCGAAGAAACAACAAAGTATCTGTTTTTGCGTGAGAGAAATGAGGATGAAACGGCGGTTATGGAAGGCGTTATGGGTCTTTACGACGGACTTGGGGGAGTAAGAAAGGAAGGCTCTGCCTACCATCTTGCAAGCGTTACAAAAACGTCGATTATCCTGGTGGTTGATGCAAAGGGCATGGGGAAATCCGTAGTTGCTTTGATTGCGGGATTTTTGCAATATGACACGGAAAAACTGATAAAGGGCGTTATCCTAAACCGCATGACAAAGGGATATTTTGATATAATTGCCCCTGTTATTGAAGAGGAGCTTGGAGTAAAAGCTCTTGGCTACTTCCCAACTTATAACGATTTTAAGATAGAAAGCAGACATTTAGGGCTTGTAATGCCCGATGAAATGGCGGATATAAAGGCGCAGATAAAGGGAGTTTCGGATAAACTTTCCGAATGCGTTGATATAGATATGATTGAAAAAATCGCAGGGGAAGCAACTGATTTAACTGTAGATGAAGCTAAATTGGATGAAAAGGGCTTAAAGCTTAAAGAGGTTTTTGATACAAAAGTAGCGGACAAATCCGAAAAACCGGTTATTGCCGTAGCAAAGGATGAGGCGTTTTGCTTTTACTACGAAGACAATTTAAAACTCTTGGAAGCATACGGTGCGAAGTTAGAATATTTTTCACCAATCCACGACAAGGCTTTGCCTAAAAACACAGCGGGAATATTGCTTGGGGGAGGATATCCGGAGTTGTATGCAGCATTACTTGAAGAAAACGAAGAAATGCGTAAAGCAATAAAAAATGCATACGAAGCGAAGATACCTATAGTGGCTGAATGTGGCGGCTTTATGTATCTTCATAAAGCAATCACCGATAAAGACGGCTATGAGTATAAAATGGTGGGTGCATTAGATGCGGACTGCAAATATACGGGCAAATTGGTGAGATTTGGCTATGTTGAATTAAAAGAAAAGTCGGCAAATTATTTGAAAAGCAAAACCGGTGCTTCAAAAGATGCTGTTATTAAGGCTCATGAGTTTCACTACTTTGACAGTGAAAAAAATGGAGACGATGTAACGGCAACAAAGCCGACCACAGGTAAAAGCTACGACTGCATAAAAGATAAGGATAATCTTTGGATAGGCTTTCCACATCTTTACTATCCGTCAAACGTAGACTTCGCCGAAAACTTTGTCAGCAAATGTAAAGGAAATTAACAATGGAAAATTCATACAAATTTTTTGAAAACAAAGATTGTGAATACTATCCTTGTCATAAGGGGCTTGATCATATCAATTGCCTCTTTTGTTACTGCCCTTTTTATCTTTTGGAGGATTGCCCGGGAACACCGCAATATAGCGAAAAAAACGGCAAAAAGATAAAGGTTTGTACAAACTGTACCTTCAGCCACAATCCCGATAATTACGAGCGTGTAATGGAGGAGATTAAGAAGAAAATCATAGGAAAAGAAAAGGATGCGTAAGCATCTTTTTTATTCAACAAAATTATTTTGGTTAGAGAAAAATATTGAATTTATGACAAGATTGAATTATAATTTTACTATAAAAATGACATTAAACGAAATAAAAAATAGTTCGAAAATGACATCAAGTGAAAAAATAATTAATTCATAAATGGCATAAGGAGAATCATGTTTAAACGAAAAGTTATTGAAGAATTAAGCGTTTGGAAGGCAAATTATGCATCTAAATATGCAGCGCTGTTGGAGGGACCTCGACGTGTAGGCAAGTCTACCGCAGCAGAAGAATTTGCAAAAGAAAATTACAAAACATATATAAAAATAGATTTTGCTAATATTACAAGAGAATTATTGGCTGTTTTTGATGATATTGCGAATCTGGAAGTATTTTTCTTGCGTATTCAGGCACTGACAAATGTGACTCTTTATAAGAGAGAATCTGTTATTATTTTTGATGAGATTCAGCGCCAGCCACATGTTAGACAAGCAATTAAGTATTTGGTGGCGGATGGAAGATATGATTATATAGAGACGGGTTCATTAATTAGCATAAAGAAAAATGTAAAAAATATTGTGATTCCTTCAGAAGAACATAAAATATCCGTTCATCCCATGGATTATGAAGAATTCATGTGGGCTATTGGAAATAACACATATGATAGTTTGAGAGAACTGTATAGACTTAATACAGCGGTCGGTGATGGTGTTAATAGAAAGTTGATGCGAGATTTTAGAATTTACATGGCCGTCGGTGGAATGCCACAAGCAGTGGAAGCGTATGTTAATGGAAAGAATTTTGCTGAAATAGATAGAATAAAGAGAGGAATAATAAATCTTTATATTGATGATTTCAAGAAGATTGATTCATCGGGATATATAGGGAAGATGTATGAAGCGATTCCCAGCCAGCTTGCAACCGACAAAAAAAGATATATATTGTCGAAAGCCACGGGAAAAAGAAAGACAGATAGAGATATTGAAAGATTGTCAGATTTATTGGATTCAAAAACGGTATTGGCATGTCACAATATCACAAATCCAAGTGTTGCTCTATCACAAACTAAAGATGAAAATATATTTAAACTATATTTAACCGATATTGGCTTATTTACAACCATGATTTTTAAGGCCGCACCAAAGACCGGCGAGAGCATATATAGTAAACTTTTGAGTGATAAGTTACCTGCCGATTTAGGATATTTATATGAAAATATGGTGGCACAGATAATTGCATCCACAAATAGAGATTTATACTATCATACGTGGGAAAAAAAGAACAGCTCTCAATACTATGAAATTGATTTTGTGCTTCAAGACGGAACAAAAATCATGCCGTTAGAAGTAAAATCATCTGCATCTAAGAAGCATGCGTCTTTAGATGATTTTTGCTTAAAGTATTCAAAACATGCGTCAGAACCTATATTATTATCTCAGAAGGACGTTGGAAAGGATGAAAAAATTAAATTAAAACCTATTTATATGCTGCCTTTTATTTTGGAGGACTTAGATAAAAAATCATAGAAAAACAATTATAAAATGGTGTATAATTAATGCATAAGATGCATCAGGGGGATGCATTAAAGAACGGGAGGTATTAAAATGCGAAAATTCGTTGCGGAACTTATTGGAACTTGCGTGCTGGTAGTGTTTGGCTGCGGCACTGCAATGCTTACCGGATGCGAACATTGGGGTGGATATCTTTTGACAGCCTTGGCATTTGGTCTGGTAATCGTAGGAATGGCATATTGTGTGGGAAACATTTCCGGTTGTCACATTAATCCTGCGGTATCTCTTGGAGTACTTATTAGCGGCGGAATGAAGGGCGCAGAGTTTATTCTTTACATCATAGCTCAGTTTATCGGAGCTTTGCTTGGCGGAGGAATCCTAGCTTTGATTTTCGGACTTGGAGGAATTACAGATGCTACCGGAGGATTCGGATCCAACGGCCTTGCGGGTGTAAATGGAAGCATTGCTGCCGGACTTGTGGTGGAGATAATCCTTACATTTGTATTCGTACTTATTATTCTTGGGGTAACCAGTAAAAAGTTCAATCACGGCTCGTTTGGCGGACTTATAATCGGTCTTTCCCTTGTCTTGATTCATATATTCGGAATCGGACTTACGGGAACCAGCGTAAACCCGGCAAGGAGCTTCGGACCTGCACTTGTGGCACTCTTTAACGGCAATCCGGAACCTATATCCGTGCTTTGGATATTCATAGTTGCACCATTAATCGGAGCCGCTCTTGCAGCATGTGTGCATAGATTCTTAGAAAAGGAAAAGGATGCGTAAGCATCCTTATTTGTTAAATATGTAATTCTCTATTATGAAGCTCATGTTTTTCGTTAAGAAGTAAATTTCGTAGAAACTTTTCAAGATATTCCGTTGTTTCATAAACTCCATTTTTGATGTTGTTGTAATTTGCCCGAACCAGTGCGTTTCTAAAATACCATGAATTATCGGCAAACATGTCGTTTTCAACTTCGAAACCAAGACTACGAAGGTATTTAATAAAGAATACTGCAGTTGTTTGGGTATTTCCTTCTCCAAACACATGAATTTGCCATAAATTTGCTACAAAAACCGCCAAATGATGAATTGTATCATCCATGGAAAGCCCCTTATAGCTAAATTCTTTTTCTTTTGAAAGGTCGTATTCCAGTGTCTCACGAAGCTCTGAAGCCCCGCCGTACATAACGATATCTCCGTCCAATACCCATTCCTTTTTCGTGATATTGTAATCTCTTACCTTTCCGGCATGGGAAAAAATCCCAAGGAACAATTCGCGATGAATGGCTATATACTGAGTCGGGGAAAAAGAAAAACTTTTTTCAGATAGGATTTTTGCGATTTTTGCAGAAACCTTGTCGGCTTCCTCTGTGCGATTTTCAATTTCCGTACGCTTTTCTTTACTTTCGTAGTAACTGTTGATTAAGTCACCGGCTTCGTCAAGGGTGATTTCACCATCAATGTTTTTCTTTGCGGTCTCATAAAGGTATTTTGAAGGCTTCAGGCCATCTACATCCTGCAAACCTATGGCCGCAGACCAAGCATGCCCCAGTTCCTTTTTTGTCGGCGGAAGGTTTTTAATATATTCATCAAACGGGTTGTTATTTGTGTCTTTCAATTATTTCTCCTTTTGTAAAACCGGCTTAGAGTAACCGGCTATTTCATATACAATCACTATTATTATTTTAACATATCTGTAGGGGCATTTACAGAAAAATCCGCATAAATTAAGGGAATTATAAAGATAATCTTGCATCTATATCACTACAGTGATACAATATAGGCAAGAATAGAAATAGCAAAATGAGGACTTGGATTATGAAAGTTTATCATGGATCAGACCATATTATAGAGGCTCCTGTTTTCAACGGAAGCAAACGTGCAAATGACTATGGATATGGTTTCTATACAACGCAAAACATAGAACTTGCCAAAGAATGGGCATGCGGAGATGGAAAAGATGGATATGTTAACAGCTATGAGCTTAATTTAAAAGGGTTGAAAGTGCTGGATTTAAACAGCGATGACTACAATATTTTAAACTGGCTTGCGGTTTTAACAAAGCATCGTAGTTACTGGCAAAGTGGCAGTATTGCAGAAGAGGCAAAGGAATATTTGCAGAAAAACTTCTATGTGGATATTTCACCGTATGATGTCATCTGCGGTTATCGTGCCGACGACTCCTATTTTTCTTTTGCACAGGATTTTGTTGCGGGCGCTATTTCACTTTCAAAATTATCGGAAGCTATGCGTCTCGGTAAGTTGGGAGAGCAAATCGTTTTGAAAAGCAAAAAAGCTTTTTCTAAAATAAAATTCGTTGAATCCGAGCAAGTAAGTGCTGATGTTTATTTTGAGAAGAAAACTGCACGAGACAGAGAAGCAAGGCGCGAATACAGAAAAAGCAAAGGTTTGGCGGACAGTGTAAATGATATTTTTATCATTGATATTATGAGAGAAGGAATGAAAAATGATAATCCACGCTTACGATGAAGATTATTTGGCAGGTGCACAAAATGTCCTTGGACACGCGGTGGACTTTGCGGTTATGACTCTTAATATTGATCCGGATAAATTTGGCAATGCTTTTGTAGTGTCGTCCATTTCCAAGCAGTTTGCAAATGGAAATCCAAAATATATCGCAGGCATGAATGGATGCGAGATTGCGAGGCTTGTTCTTGATGAGGTGAATATTGCTTATGAAGAAAAAGAGGATGTGATGTATCTGGATAAATCACCGGAATACTGGAGTGGATGGGCGTTGGCATACTACCAATGGTATAGCGGCAGGTCTTTCACGGAAATCCTAAACGCCTTGAGTTTGTCGGAAATAATTGCGATGTACAGCCCATATCACGAGATGGATATTATGCAGTTTGTAGATAAAATGAACGAGATAATGCTTGAAGCATATC
>CACZQX010000079.1 GCA_902783445.1 uncultured Lachnospiraceae bacterium | reverse complement strand
CTACGACGCCGCAAGCATGATTGACAAGTTGGGCGTAGCCCTTCGATCCGGTAATCACTGCGCTCAGCCTGCCATGAAAATGCTTGGCCAAACTGCGGTTTTGAGACTGTCCGTGGCTTTCTACAACACAAAAGAAGAAATAGACGAAGCCATGAAAGCCATAGAAAAAGTTAAGACCATGTTTGCAAAATACATGTAAAACGCAAAAAAAACAGCTAAGGATTTATCTTCTTTAGCTGTTATTTTTTTAAGTATTTTATTAATCTTCTTTAATGGCACTTATCTGTGCGTTAAGCTCTCCGATAGCTTTTTCGCAAGCTGTGATGTCGTTTGCGATTGCCTTGGCTTCGGCATCAACTTCCATGCCTTCCTGTATCTTTTTGTAGTAATAATCCCCCAGACGAAGTTTATCTTCTTCGATTTGTTTTTGTTCCTGAGATATTTTTAATTTTAATTTGCCGATATCGATGGCATCCCCTGTTTTGTCAGCAACGGCTTTACCGAATTCCACCGTTTTTTCTGCGGCGGTTTTACCGAATTCCGCAGCTTTATCCCCTGCTTTTTTAGCAAACTCTTTGAAATCGTCTTTGTTCATAACAACTCCTCCTGTCTGTGATGCACAAGCTTGACCTTGTCTTTATAACTGTATTTTAGCACTTAAAAAGGGGGCAAGCAAGGGTAAGCAAAATAATTTTTGGTTTATTTATTCCTTGCTTTAATGTATTATTGGATTATGAGACAAAAGAAGTACAAATTAATCTTGATGGTGGCCGTAGCCTTTGTGGTTATAGTGCTGATGGATAATATTGAAATCCCTATTTTCGGGAAAATAAACGGTTCCTTTGGGACTGTCTTTTCCATGGGGATTTTTCTTTTTGTAATTACATCTTGGGGAATTTATCGCATTAAATCGGTTATTCATGTACAAATTAAAACTTTGCTCGTCATAAATGTTATTTTGATGGAGCTTATTGTTGTTATCGAAAGAATCCAAATACTCATGACGGGAAAAGACAAGGGACCTCTGGCAACGTCTTTGTTCGTTTCCATTATCTGCATTGCGATTTGGGAATTGCTTATCGAGCTTGTGATTATTCCTTCAAACGGGTTTTATTCGGAGATATTCGAAAGCAGCAGCATTCCTATGGAAATTGTGGATGAAAACGGCAAAAGCTATGTAAAGACCAAAAGCGCGGAGCCGGTAAATCATGAGACTTTTAAGCGTTTGAGAAAGGTTAAATACATCCAGCCGGATATCGAAAGCGTCCTTAAAATGATTGAAACCAAGGGCGGATATTTGATTTGGAGGGAAGATGTTTCCGAGCTAAATCATCTGAATTCCGAGCTTAGAGGCACTTATGAGGAAACGGCGCAAAATGTATTTGCCCTTAAATCCGATATTGATGTTAAGTCTAAAATGCTGCATTTGGAAGAACAAAACAAACTTTACGACATGGTTTCCGGGAAACTGAGACCTCAGCTTGAAGAAATTGCGGGAATTTTGGAAGAAATAAAAGAAACAAAAGATAAGGATTTATCCGCAAAACTTTGGAAAAGAGTCAGTGTAATAGGCACCTATGTTAAAAGACAAAGCAATCTTATGCTGATGGCGGAAGGCAAAGAAAGCATTACAATCGCCGAGCTTAAAAGATGTCTTTTGGAAAGCGGCGCAAATATTCAAAAACAGGGCATTGACTGTTCCATGCATATTGCCGACGCAAATATTGTTATTTCTTCGGTAGCTGCCGCAATATGCTACGAACTTTGCGAACTGGTTCTCGAAACGGCCCTTGATAAAATAAAGGGTGTTTTCGTTTCTGCAAGAGTGGACGAAAATTCTTTCAAGATGTCAATTCAGATAAACATAACAAGCGATATTTTGGGTCCAGAATTGGACAAATATGCGCAGAAGTATTTATTGGACGATTACATAAAATTTGTTCACGAAAGGCAGGATGAATCCACATATTATCTTGCAATTTCCTTTTTTGACAGAAGAAAAGGAGGTGTAAGAAATTGAGTTTTATCGATATGTCTCCGACTTTGCGTTGGATTATGATAGCTGTTTTACTTGCCTGCGCCGTGGGATACATGGCATGCATGTTTTTGTGCAGAAGCAGGTCACGAAAGTTTTTACCTTGCCTTAAATATTTGGCTCTTTTTGCGATTTTGTTGTTCTTAGATTCTTTTCTTTTGGAAGCCCAAAGAATCTTGTATTTGGGAGATTTAACGCTCTTTAACAATGAAGTGTATGTTTTTTCTTTGGGCAGTATTGCCGCGCCTTTGTATGTTTTTATAATAGTAATCGCCGTAGGCGTAATGTTTATTTCTTTCTATTACGAATTGCACAAAGAAAACAATGTAATGGGAGAAGGCTCAGCAAGACATGCCATCAACAACATGTCCATGGGTATTGCCTTTGCATCGGAAAAAGGAAGATTGTATCTTGCAAATCACGCTATGTATGCGGCGGTTAAGGAGTCGGGATTTAAAAGACTCGGGAATGCAAACAAGTTTTGGGAAAATATTGCGGGCTGCGATGATTCGCCTTCCGTTTTGATTAAGGGCGAAAACAAATCTTGGCGATTTGAGCGTGAAACAATACTTGTAAACAACGAAAAAGTTTATCAAATAAAAGCCGTGGATGTGACGGGACTGAGCAATATAAGCAACGAGCTTAACAGCAGTCGCGTGGAGCTTGAGGGTCACAAAAAACAGCTTAAAAACATGATGGAAACCATGGTGGAAACTCAAAAGCAAGAAGAAATTTTATCATCCAAGGTTAAGATTCATGACAGCCTGGGTCGTGCCGTTATTATGACCAGATGGAGGGCTTGGGACGAAAAGAAAGATATCGACGAAGATGCTTTGATTAAGACCTGGCTTGAAATAATAAGAAAAATGAAGACCGGATTTGAGGATGAAAATACACAAATAGGTCTAATGGACGAGTTACAAGAAGCCGCATCTATGTTAGATTGTAAGTTGAAAGTTATAGGCGAGCTCCCAAAAAACGAAGACATCGCATATCTTATTGTAAGCGCTGCGAGGGAAGCTCTTACAAATGCCATCAAGCATGCAAATGCGGATACAATTTATGTAATGATAGAGAGAAAAACACTTTCCTATAACGTAATCATCTACGACAACGGTGAGACGTCTGCGGATTCTGTACAAGAAGGCGGCGGTCTTACCGGACTTCGAAGAAGGGTTGAAAAAGAAGGCGGAAAGATGGAAGTGTCGGTGGAAAAAGGGAAAGTGCAAATAAAACTGGAACTACTTAGGAGGGAGTAACGAATGCATTCGGTTTTGATTGTTGAAGATCAAGTAATCATAAGAAAAACATTCGAAAACATGATTGAAGAAAGTGAGGATTTTTGCTTATCAAATGCCATAGAAAATGCGGCATTGGCGGAAATGTACTGTGCAAAAGGGGTTAATTTGGTGCTGATGGACGTTTACACGGCCCACAGGGAAAACGGTCTGGAAGCTGCGGCAAAGATTAAAAAGAACTATCCTAACATCAAAGTAATTATCGTTACATCAATGCCCGAAGAATCTTTTATAAGAAAGGCCAAGGAAGCGGGCTGCGACAGCTTTTGGTACAAAGACAGCGAAGAAGAGGCGCTTCTTGATGTAATGAAAAGAACCATGGCAGGTGAGCGCGTTTACCCGGCTCAAACTCCGGACATGACCATAGGTCTTGCGGACAGCAGCGAGTTTACGGAAAGAGAGCTTGAGGTTTTGAGGGAACTGGTTAACGGTTATTCCCGTGCCGAGATTTGCGAAAGACTGGGAATAAAGATTCCGACTCTTAATTATCACATCGGCAATTTGCTCAGTAAAAGCGGCTATTCCAACATAGTCAAACTGGAAGTGGACGTGGTGGATAAGAAGTTTATTATTCCGGGATTTTAATTAGCGAAAAAAAATAATAAAATAATTGTTGACATTGCTTGAAAGAGTGTGTTAATATATCAAAGGTTAAAACAAAGCAGAGTATCCGCTCTCACCTCAGCGCTTGATATTCGCGTAAGCGACGGCGACTCGGGTTTATAATATAAACAAATTGTGTTTAAGATATTATAAGTGGATAATCTGTGATTATCCACTTTTTATATTAAATTTGTTCCGGTTTAGAGAAATGATTGGAGGTGCTAGTTATTAGCGAGTTAATGATTAACGAACAGATTAGAGATAAGGAAGTACGACTTGTCGGTGAAGACGGCGAACAGCTTGGTATCATGAGTGCGAAAGAAGCTTATCAGAAGGCTTTGGATGCAGATCTTGACCTTGTTAAGATTGCCCCTAAGGCAGAGCCGCCGGTTTGTAAGATTGTAGACTATGGCAAGTATAAGTACGAGCTTGCCCGCAAAGAAAAGGAAGCTAAGAAAAAGCAGAAGGTTGTGGACGTTAAAGAAGTTCGTTTATCTCCAAACATTGAAGCTAATGATCTTAACACCAAAGCGAACATGGCCAGAAAATTTATTGAAAAAGGCGATAAAGTTAAGGTAACACTTCGTTTCAGAGGTAGAGAAATGGCTCATATGGCCAGCTCAAAACATGTACTTGACGACTTTGCGCTTATGCTCGAGGATGTTGCTATGATTGACAAAGCACCAAAACTCGAAGGCAGAAGTATGAGCATGATATTAACAGAAAAAAGATAAAGTTTTAAGGAGGAATCATTATGCCAAAGATTAAAACAAGCAGAGCTGCTGCAAAACGTTTCAAAAAAACAGGTAGCGGTGAATTAAAAAGAATGAAAGCATACAAAAGTCATATATTAACAAAGAAATCTGCTAAAAGAAAGAGAAATCTTCGTAAAGCAACTATCACAGATGCAACAAATGTAAAGAACATGAAGAAGATTTTACCTTACGTTTAATTCGTAGGTAAGTAGAGATTGGAGGAATAAGATATGGCAAGAATTAAAGGCGGATTAAACGCTAAAAAAAGACATAATAGAACATTAAAATTAGCCAAAGGTTACAGAGGCGCAAGAAGCAAACAGTACAGAGTTGCTAAACAGTCTGTTATGAGAGCTTTAACAAGTTCTTATGCAGGACGTAAACAGAAGAAAAGACAGTTCAGACAGTTATGGATTGCAAGAATCAATGCTGCAGCAAGAATCAACGGACTTTCATACAGCAAATTTATGTATGGTCTTAAACTTGCAGGTGTTGAAATGAACAGAAAAATGTTAGCTGAAATGGCAGTTAACGACGCTGAAGGATTTGCAAAACTTGCAGAAACAGCTAAAGAAAAAATCGCTTAATTAAAGCTTTTAAGGGCATCGTCGAAAGACGGTGCTTTTTTTCTTTGAAGTTGACTTTGAAGTAACATTGAAGTATAAAGGAATAAAAGAGTTACATACTAAGGAGGTCTGATTATGGATTTTAAGGAAGTTGTTAGAGATAGGTATTCTTGCAAAAAGTTTAGCGACAAGCAGGTGGAAAAGGAAAAACTTGATGCGATTTTGGAAGCCGGTCGTTTGGCGCCTACAGCTAAAAACTTGCAGGAACAGCGCATTTACGTTGTACAGTCAGCTGAAAACTTGGCAAAGATTGATGGGGAATCACCTTGCCGTTACAACGCACCTACAGTTTTAGTGGTTGCTTTTGATAAGAACAATGTTTTTACTTATCCGGGCGAAAAGCGCGATTCCGGCGTGGAAGATGCCACTATCGTTGCAACTCATCTTATTTTGGCAGCGAAAAACGAAGGTGTTGACAGCTGTTGGGTAAATTATTTCGACCCTGAGAAAATGGCTGCAGCTCTTGGACTTCCTGCAAATGAGGAAGTGCTTATGCTTTTGGATCTCGGATATGCTGCTGAGGGTGCAGGTCCCCTTGATAATCACAACAGCAGAAAAGAAATTGGAGAAACGGTTAGCTATATGTAGAAAAGAGATTATCATGAACATAGTTTTATTAGACACAAACACAATTACAAACGGGGATGTTTCTTTGGAAGAAATCACATCCCTCGGAAATACAACTTGTTACGACATTTTAAGCCACGAAGAGATTTTGGAAGTGGTAAGACGTGACGATGCAAACGTGATTATTTCCAACAAATCCGTTTTGGATGCGGAAGTTTTCGATGCCGCACCAAACCTTAAATTGGTGGGAGTTTTTGCAACCGGTTATAACAATATCGACTTGGAAGAAGCTAAGAAAAGAGGCATTTTGGCGGTTAATGTGCCGGGCTATTCCACAGACAGCGTGGCAGGCCTTACCTGGGCTATGATTTTGGAATTTGCCACAAGCCTTTCAAAGTATGATAAATCCGTGCAGGCGGGGGACTGGACAAGAGTAGGGACTTTCAGCTATTTTGCGGACCCTATCTTCGAGCTTACGGGTAAGACCCTCGGTATCTACGGCCTTGGAAACATCGGCAGCAAAGTGGCTAAAATCGGCATGGCTTTCGGCATGAATGTTATTTACTACAACAGAACTCCCAAAACATTCGTGGCAACTAAAGCGCCGGTTGAAACTGACATTTTCTGTGATGACGGAGTGCGCCCGAAAGCGGTGGATGTGGAAACCTTGTTTAAAGAATCGGATTTCTTAAGCTTCCACTGCGCCTTAACAAAGGAGACGGAAGGCATTGTAAACAAAGAGACTCTTAAGCTTATGAAGCCAAGCGCTTTTCTTATTAACACATGTCGCGGCGGCGTTATAGTTGAAGAGGATTTAAAAGACGCTCTTAATAATGGTGTGATTGCGGGAGCGGCTATAGATGTTTTGACTGTGGAACCGATGCCTAAAGGACACCCATATCTTAGCGCCAAAAACATGATTCTTACGCCTCATGTGGCATGGGCATCCATTGAAGCCCGCAGGAGACTTATCACCTTGGTTGCGGGAAATATCAAGGCTTTTGAGGATGGTAAGCCTGTGAATGTGGTTAATGAATAGGTTTAAATATTTATGTTTATTGATGCGACATTGAAGTTGTTATTGAAGTAGTTCAAGGAACAATAAGTGAAATTAATTCACATTTAAGATGAAATATCATAGTGTATTTTTTTCCTATCTTAAATGGCAAAAGTGAATAAAATTATTGTTGAAATAATTATTTTAATGGTTTATCATATTACTAATTGTTCACGCATTTTTGGATAATCTTAAGCAATAACAAAAACTTTTCCAAAATCAGAATCTTTAAATTGAACTAAAATCAAAACATGAAATTTATTCAACTCGTCTTTTATGATTTAAAGTCTAAAAGAAAGGCGGGTAAAGGTTCTTATGTGAAAGGAGCACAAGATGGAATTTAACGTAGGAGTTATACCGGGTGACGGTATCGGACCGGAGATTGTGGCACAGGCACGCAAAGTAATTGATGCTGCAATGGCTAAGTACGGTCATAAGATAACTTACGAAGAACTCTACATGGGCGGCTGTTCTATCGACAAGTTCGGTGAGCCCTTAACTAAAGAAACTTTGGAAAAGGCTAAGACAAAAGATGCGATTCT
>CACZQX010000078.1 GCA_902783445.1 uncultured Lachnospiraceae bacterium | reverse complement strand
CCATATTTTTTATTAATGGATTCCGCTATTTTTCTTCTTACATCGGGATATCCGGCATTGCTCATATAGCCATGAAGCTCAAGCTCGTTTTCTTCTTCCAAAACTTCAAGAATCGCTTCCTTGACCCTTTTTGGAACCGCAACGCTGGGATTGCCTATACTAAAGTCAAACACGTTTTCAGAACCGTATATCGCAGCTCTTTTTTTGCCCTCTTCAAACATTTGTCTTATTGCCGAATTTGCGGCAACGTTTTTTTTCATTTCTTCAGATACTACGCTCATTTTTCCCTCTTTTACTGTTCGTTTGTCATTGCAAGCTTGGCAGCCTGATCGGCAGCTATACAGCTGTCAATAATTTCGTACAAATCTCCATCCATTATATTTTCAAGTCTGTGTGATGTAAGTTTAATACGATGATCTGTTACTCGTCCCTGTGGAAAATTGTAAGTTCTTATTTTCTCAGATCTATCACCCGTACCTATCTGACTCTTTCTTTCAGCAGCTTCGGCACTTTGTTTTTTCGCAAGCTCAAGGTCGTAAAGTCGCGCACGAAGTACTTTAAGTGCTTTGTCTTTATTTTTAAGCTGAGACTTTTCATCCTGACAGGAAATAACTATTCCCGTAGGAATATGCGTCAATCTTACAGCCGAATCGGTTGTATTTACGCACTGACCACCATTTCCGGAAGCTCTGAATACATCAAACTTGCAATCATTCATATCGATTTCGATATCCACACCTTCTGCCTCAGGCATAATAGCAACCGTTGCAGTGGACGTATGAATACGACCGCCGGATTCGGTAACAGGTATACGTTGTACTCTGTGTACTCCGCTTTCGTATTTAAGCTTTGAGTATGCACCCTGACCGTTTATCATAAACACAACTTCTTTAAAGCCGCCAAGTCCGTTTTCGTTTAATGAAATCATCTCTGTTTTCCAACGATTTCTCTCGGCAAAACGGCAATACATTCTGTATAACTCAGCTGCAAAAAGCGCAGCTTCGTCTCCGCCTGCTCCGCCACGAATCTCCACAACAACGTTTTTGTCATCGTTTTCGTCCTTAGGAAGAAGAAGAATTTTCAACTCTTCTTCCAATCTATCTATTTTGGCTTTCGCTTCATTAAGTTCTTCTTTTGCAAGCTCTCTTAAATCCTCATCCGATTCATTATCAAGAATTTCAAGACTGTCCGTTACAGTTTGCTTTGCATTCTTATAAGCCTTGTAAGCTTCCACAATCGGTGTCAAATCGCTTTGCTCTTTCATTAACTTTTTAAACTTATTCTGATCGTTTGTTACCGACGGATCGTTTAATTCTTTTAAAATTTCCTCGTATCTTACCAGAATATCATCCAATTTATCAAACATTTCAATTCCTCCAAATAAAACTTCAAATGTTTTCATATCTTGCAAGTGCAACTCTGTCCAAACCCGCAAGGTCTTTCAAAATCGCGCTTTCTGCATAACCGTTATCTTTAAAGATTCCTTTAAGAGCTTCCCCTTGATTATATCCAATCTCAAAAATCAAATAAAAAGGCCGTTTATTGTTTGTCGCTTCTTTAGCTATTATTCTGTAAAAATCCAAGCCGTCTTCACCGCCGTCCAATGCGGATACGGGCTCATGATCCCTTACTTCCGGCATTAATGTAGCAATTACATTTTTTTCGATATAAGGCGGATTAGACAAAATAAAATCGAAATCCATTTCTTCCGAAGAAATAGCTTCGAAAAGATTCCCTTCTTTAAATACAATATCTGCCCCGTTATCCTTGGCATTCTTTTTTGCAACTTCCAAGGCTTTCAAAGACAAATCCGATGCGACGAATTCCAAGTCTGTTTTAGCAATTGATTCTTCCAGCATTTTATAAAGGCTTATTGCTATGCATCCGGAACCCGTACACATATCAAGCAGGCGCAATTTCTGCGGCTTTTCTGCCTTTATATATTCATTAATCAATTCAAAGGCCTTTTCCACCAATACTTCAGTATCTTGTCTCGGAATAAGGACATGCTCGTTTACAAAGAATTTGTAATCCATAAACCAAGCTTCGTTTGTCAACTGTTGCAGCGGTATATGATTAGCTCTCTTTTCAACAAGCTCGAAATAATCCTTAAGCAAATCTTCATCTGCATCTTCCTCGCCGTGAACGAGCAAAAAACTTCTATTCTTATTAAAGACAAACTCACAAAGAAGTCGCGCATCATTTTTATAATCCGCAACCTCCCTTGTTTCAAGTATATTCATTGCCTTTTGGATGGCTTCATTGTATGTCATTCTATCCTTCATTTTCAGCAACTTGCGCCTCTATTGCGCAATCTTTTGCGTCAGCTCCCGCCAAAAATTTTCTCCAATCAAATACAGCTTCTACCGATTTAATCGCAACTTCAACCATCTTGTCTTCCGGCTCTTTTGTTGTAAGTGCTTGCATTAACAGACCGGGTTTGCTTACAATGCGTACAAGCAGACTGTTACTTCTTCCGGCCCATCTGATTATTTCGTAAGAAATACCCGCAATAACCGGAATAAGAATTACTCTTATAAGAATTTTCAATCCGAAAGAATCCACTCTTATAAAAATATAAAGAATAATACTTATGAACAATACCAAGAATATAAAACTTGTACCGCATCTTTTATGCACTTTTGAGCTCTTCATTACATTATCAACAGTGAGATTCATACCGTTTTCGATGCAATTGATGCATTTATGTTCCGCACCGTGATACATAAATGTTCTTTGAATGTCTTTCATCCTTGAAATAAGGAAAATATATCCAACAAATATGCCAATACGGATTAGACCTTCAACAACCGCCAAAAATGTAGTTGATACTATGTTTAAATGTTTGTCAATCAAGCTGGAAAGAAAGAAAGGCAGAAGCATAAACAAAGCAATGGCAATAACAAGCGAAAAAAGGATTGTAAGCCCCATCATAACGGCTTCTCCTTTTTCTTTAAATGCCTTGTCGGCAAGATTGTCCGCAAGTTTATTTTCTTCCACATCATCTTCCACAAAAGATGCCGATATGGTCAAAGAAGACAAACCCAAAACCAAAGAATCTATAAAGTTGAAGATTCCTCGAATAAAAGGAAGCTGAAAAAACTTACATTTCTCGGTTATTCCCTTATAGCTTTTGGTTTGAACTTCTATATCATTGTTAGGTTTTCTCACAGCCACAGCATAAGTATCGCGATTTTTCATCATGACACCTTCCAACACTGCCTGTCCTCCGATTCCCGATGGTTTCATAATATGTCCTCATTCAATAACAAGTTAAAAAGTCTCCGAAGCAGTATCATCAAGAACACTACTATTATTATAAAAATAGCCGATCTGTAAAAACAGGCCGGCCTAAAGGATTAATCCTTATTAAAATCTTATTTATCCATTCCGTATT
>CACZQX010000077.1 GCA_902783445.1 uncultured Lachnospiraceae bacterium | reverse complement strand
TATTTCGCTCTTAAGCTCAAATCCGCCATGATCGCTTCCTATTCCTATCATTTCTTTTCATCTCCATAAATTTTATCTATTATTTTCTCCACCAGCTCTTGAAGCTGATTGCATGCACCGTCATATGCTTCGTCGTTTCCGCCGAAAGGCGATTCAAGATCGCCGCTTTGACCCACAAACTCTTTAATTGTGTAAACATTTACCGCATTTTTATAATTTTTGTAAATGCGCTCCTTATATTCCTGTGTTGTGGCAAGGCAAAGCACAGAATCGGCAAAATCCGTCTCTCGCAACGACTTTGATGTGTGCTCGGAAATATCGATTCCTTTTTTTCTGGAAGCCTTTTCCATTTTGGTGTTAACAGGCTCCGGAAAAAGCACAGTCATTCCGCGAGAACGTACAACTCCCTTTTTTACACCCCGTTCTCTCGCCGTTTTTCTATACATTTCTTCAGCTGCAACACTTAAAGAGGTGTTGTCCCCACAAACAAAAACCACTTCTTTATACTTAAGCATAATTCTCCTTACAGAATATCGATTATATTGTTGGAAGCCGCCTTGGAAAACCTGTTCATTATAGCTTTTGCAAGCTTTCCGTCTTCAAAGACTTCCGAATATATCCTGTCTGTTTTTTTATCATCAAATTCCCTTAATATCTCATAAAGATTTCTGGCAATTTCCACATCGTCATTCCTTGCGCCGATTACGACGACTTCCCCGAAGACATAAAGTTTTGCCGTTTCAAGGCTTGCTATTATGCCGACTTTTAAGCCGTTTTTTTCATCTTCGGCCGCAAGCTTGTTTATTTCCTCAGCAACCTTTTTTTCTTCTCCCCTGAACATTTTAAGCTCAGCTTTTGGCGCATAATGTCTATATTTCATTCCCGGAGCTTTGGGTTTATAGCCCTCTTTTACGCTTGAAGGGTCCTTGACCACACGATCTACCTCAATTTCACCCAAAACTTCTTCAAACATTTCTTTTGTAACGGCTCCCGGTCTTAAGATACAAGCTTTTTCGCCGGTTAAGTCGATGATGCTTGATTCCAAGCCTATTTCAACCGACCCCGCATCCAAAATCATATCGATTTTGCCGTCCAAATCCTCCGCAACTCTTTTGCCGTTGGTAGGACTCGGCCTGCCCGATGTATTTGCACTGGGTGCGGCTATCGGCGTATTTGCAGCCCTTATCAAATCAAGAGCTAGTTTGTTATTCGGCATTCTTACCGCTACGGTCCCCAAACCTCCGGTTGTGCTTTTTGGCACAATATCCTTCTTTTTTAAAACCATGGTTAAAGGTCCCGGCCAAAATTTCTCGGCCAGCTTTTTTATTCTGATATCATCCGTCTCGGCAATATCCTCAAGCTGCTTTATGTCGCAAATATGCAATATAAGCGGGTTATCGGAAGGTCTTCCCTTTGCGGCATATATTTTTTTTGATGCCTCGGGATTGAGTCCGTCTCCTCCCAGTCCGTAAACCGTTTCCGTGGGGAATGCCACAAGTCCGCCTTTTCTTATTATTTCGCCGGCTTCTTTGATTATTTTGTTATAATCATCGTTTTCTTCTATATTTGATACAATTGTTTTCATAATTAATAATACTTGGCAACAACCGACCAAACATCCGATGTTTCCTGACCAAGCTGCCAGAAAGCAACTCCGCCCATGTCTTTGGAACTAATAAGTTCGAGTTTTTTATCGATTGTCTCCGCATTTTCAATCCAATATTGGTGAATAATCTGATCTTCGGTATATTCGTAGTAATACATGTTAATGTCGCTTTGCCATGTTGCGTTTGTTAAATACTTAATGGCATTCGGCATCATATAAGTTGTCTGTTCAAGAGTGTAACGGCCGTATTCTTCGTTTTCGTAGAATTTGTTACCGTCTTCGGCAACAGCTGCCGGAATAATTCTCCATTCTCTTGAATAGAAAGGAACAGCAATTACTGTTTTTTCTGGATCCACCATGGTGCTCATCGTTTCAATGATGTCGGAAATAAACTGTGTATCCGAATTTGCACCGGTATTACCCGTTCCTCTGTAATGGTCATAAGCCATAATGACAACATAATCCATGAGTTTTCCTTGTTCCTCAAGGTCGTAGTAAGCTCTATACTCCGACGGTGGGTAGTTGTCCATGGAAATAATAATGTCGTTTTCGTGGCAGGCTATGGAGATTTCACGCATAAACTGCATAAAATCATCAGCCGTTTCTTCATTTATATATTCAAAATCAAGATTGATACCATCCAAGCCATACTGTTTTGCAATGGAAACAAGGTTATTTACCAATGCTTTTCTTGCCGATGTATGACTTAAGGTCTCTCTTATGCTTTCTTTTCCGTCTTCAAGGTTAAAGTCATCAACCATGGCCCAAACCTGATAGCCTTTCCCGTGTGCCGACTTAATATATGAAGAACTGCAAGAATCCTTAACATTACCGCTGCCATCGGAAACACTTAACCAGCATGGAGAAATAACATTTAAAGACTGGTCGTTTTTGGTGATTTCTTCCAATGTTCCGCCCATATTGTTCCATGCCAAGCAAACTTTCTTGCCGATGCTGTTGCTTGTATATTCAGGCTCGCTAAACTGAGAATCCAAATCCTTTGTTTCCGTCTTAGTAACTTTATTGCTCTTTAAATAACCGAGGTAACCGTCTTTGGTCATAACTCTCGTCCAATCATCAAGCTCTTCAACCACCAAAACTTCATCACCTTTTGTAACATCGGCAACTATAGGGCTTTTTATACCTCCAAGCTTTCTGATTTGCGTGTCTTTTTTAACGCTTGCCGTATCTACTTCGCTGAAATCATATGTAACATAAATATGATTTGGATTGTCGCTTACAACAAATGTTACGGGTGTTACGCTTGAAATAAAATCAATTGCAACATAAGCCTGCGAGTCTTGCTTAATAACTATGGCATAGCCAAGGTCCGTTTTTTCACCGTCCACGCTGTAATATGTGTTTCCCGGCTCTGCCTCCTTCGATTCAACCGCATTTGTAAAAATAAAATGATCTTCGTTGTAATCGAAATATATTCTGTCATCGAAGTATTCTTTTGCAAGAGCATAAGGAACATATATTTCGCCGTCCTGCATAATTGCTCTTTCGTCCGAAATATAAGTCTGCATAACTATTGCATACTCGTTTTCCCCGGCTGCGGCTATTCCTTTTTCCTCGTCCGCATAAAGCTTAAATACTTCGTTTAAATCCGCTCTTTCCGTTGAAGGTTTATATTTTGTAATTGCAACTGCTCCGATCATCATTGCAACGCAAACCGCAATAACAATAATTACTATAAAAACGATTGGGTTTTTCTTTTTTCTTCTTCTGGCCAAGACTGTTCTCCTCATTTTCGCTAATTTACCGCAATCACCGAAAGGCCATAAAGCCTTTTCGGTTTTTGCAGTCATCTTTGTCATTATAACACCTTTGGCTGTTATAGTCACTTTATAAATTGTTTAATAATAAATCCCACCCGTGGCTTGTCCTTGGTTATTTTCCTTAAAATAATCAGCCACAGCCTCCCTATAAATCTTTTAATACATTCTTTTGAAGTTGATTTCTTCGACGAT
>CACZQX010000076.1 GCA_902783445.1 uncultured Lachnospiraceae bacterium | reverse complement strand
TCTACATCGGCATAAACCTCCCTTAAGCTTTCGTATACGACTTCTATGTTTTTGCTTTCGGCAATCGGATGAATTCGCTTTAATATAAGGTCTATAAGATCGTTGATACTAACCTTTTCCATATTTAAGCCCGTAGCGTTTTTGTCCATTCTGACTAAGGTTAAAAGGTCGTTTATTATATCATTTTCTCTGTCGATTTCACTAACAATATCACTCATAAACTCTTTGTAAAGTTCAACCGGAGCATCTTCCCTTGATACTATGGCATCAGCAAGTACTTTTATGGAAGTTATAGGTGTTTTAAGCTCATGTGATACATTTGAAACAAATTCTTGACGTGAATTTTCATATTCGTCTAATTTTGCAACCAAGCCGTTAAAAGCATCCGCAATGTTTTTTGTTTCGGAAAAACTGGATTCTTTAATGGTTCTGTCGAAAACACCCACCGTTGCAAGCTCGATGCCGTCTTCTATTCTTTTTAGAGGCTTAACGAATCTTTCCGCAACAATAATTGCAAAAATAACAATAAGCACGCTAAAAAGCGATATCATAATATTTCCGTTTATCATCAACTGATTTACGGATGTCTGAATATCTTTTACGGAATATGTAACATACAAAACCGCAGAAGGCTTGTCTTCTTCGGATGCTGTCATGCCAACCACAAATTCCACAAGCTCGTAATCCGAATCATAATTTTTTAGGTCGCTTCCGTTAAATGCATTTATTACGGCCTTTGAAATACAATATTTGGATCTGTCAATATTATATGAATCCCAGGCAACCTTATAGCTTTTATCAATAACAACGATTCTGCTGTCATACAATGATGTGATTTCATAATCCAGGTTGTTGACATCACCCTTCGAAATAATGCTGTTTTTAAGTACAGTGCATTGCTTGGAAAGAAGCTCGATACGCTTGTCTATGAGCTGACTTTTGGTTGAAGACACATAAACCAAATTAAAGAGTATAAGTGGGATAATTCCGGCAACAATAAGAATTAAAAGCACCGCAAAGCGCATGCTTTTAATATATCTGTTGTGAATTGTAAAATTATTAGTCCTTAAAATAATAACCAACTCCCCACTTAGTATGAACATATTTAGGTTCTTTAGGATTTGATTCTATTTTTTCACGAAGTCTTCTAACGTGAACATCGACAGTTCTTGCATCACCCGGGTATTCATAACCCCATACAAGACTGAGAAGTTTCTCACGGCTGTATACTTTGTTTGGATTTGTGCATAAAAGCTCAAGCAAATCAAACTCTTTTGCCGTAAGATTGATTTCGTTATTCTTTATATAGAGGCGTCTTCCTTCCAAATCAAGACGCATATCCTTGCTTATAACTTCCTTTGGCTGTTCCTTATCGTCGGAATGTTTTGCGCTTCTGCGCATTATGGCTTTCATTCTGGCTTTAACTTCAAGCACATTGAAAGGCTTTGTAATATAGTCATCGGCGCCGTAATCCAGACCAAGGATTTTATCCATATCATCGCCTTTTGCCGTAAGCATAATAACAGGCATATCCGAAAATTCTCTGATTTGCCTCAAAACCTCAAAGCCATCAAGTTTCGGAAGCATTACGTCAAGCAAAACAACGCAGTATTCGCAAGATTTCGCGCACTTCACCGCTTCTTCGCCATCGTATGCGCAATCGACTTCATAGCCATCCTGCTCAATACTGAATTTCAGCCCCTTAACTATCATTTTTTCATCGTCTACCACAAGGACTTTACCGGCCATTACATTCTCCTTTAACCCTAATTATACATTTATACTTTTATTAAATCTTTAATTTTGGCAAATGAAGCATCTTTAATGCCCGTGACATTCATAATATCTTCAATTGCCGAAAATCCACCGTTCTTTTCTCTGTAATCTATAATGGTTTTTGCTCTTGACTGACCTATACCCGGAAGCGTTGTAAGTTCATCCGCCGATGCCGTGTTGATATTTAGCAAACCATCCGATGCCAAAGCTCCGGATTCGTTTGCTTGCTCCCCTATTTCCGGAATATATATTTGTTCTCCGTCTTTTATCTCTTTTGCCAAATTAATGCTCTGTGTATCGGCAAATTCGCTTATTCCCCCGGCCGCTTCGATAGCCGCAAAAACCCTGCTTCCGCTTTCCAATTCGAATACGCCCGGATTATTAACCTGACCGCAAACATGAACATAAATCACGGATTTTTCCGTAATTTCGCTCTCTGCACTTTCGTATTCAATTTCATCATCCTGCGACAAGGAATAATCTTCATTTTCACTGCCGGAATTAACATAGAATAATCCAAGAACAATAAAACATATCGCAATCAATGCAAATAAGATTTTTTTATTAAATTTCACTCTTTTCCTCTTTCCAAGGAAAATAACCTAAGGACACTTATATTCTACATAATAATCCCAAAACTGGCAACAAAATAATTATTTATAAATCTGCATTTTTTCTTTGATTCCGGTCTGCAAAGCATTAAGTTCTTCTTCGGCATCTCCACCGTTCCAAACACTGTTTAGCATGTTTTGAAGACTTAACCAATAATCCCCGGTAACTCTGAATTTAGGCAAACTTGTGGACTCTTCATAAAAGCCGATTATTTTTTCATTAAAACCGTTTGCGTAATCCTTAAGGAACCTGCAGCATTGCAAACCGCCTTTTTCGTACATTTTATCGGCATAGTCGAAAGTCATAAACTTTGCAACATCCTGAGCCTTTTCGGCATTTTTTGTGTAAGGATTGATAATCAAAATGCTTGTTTCCGAAAGAGACTTAGTTTTTAAGCTATTTGACAAATCCGGAAATTCAGCTATATCTATATCGAACTCAGCCTTTTCAAGCTTCGAAACACTGTTGCAATCAAGAATAGCGAAAACTGTTTTTTGATTAACAAAATCATCCTCAATATTCTCTTCCGTAGAATTTTTGTTAACCGCAAATATAGTATTTAAGTTTTGATAGTATTTTAAAGCTTTTAAGGCGTTTTGGTTGTTAAGGTCAACTTTTGAAGAATCAATTCCGCTTTCACCGCCAAGGTTCAAATAAGCAGCTATAAAAGGATAATTATAAACCAAATCCGAAACATTCCATTCCATAATCGATTGTACGCTTGAATTTTCCGGACTTACAAAATTGTTGGAGAAATTGTATATTTCATCAAAGGTTTTAGGAATCGAGTCCGTATTATCCATATTACAAGCCAAAAAAGACACATTAAACGAAAGGGGATATCCCAACATCTGATCTTCATATGTTACGCAATTCAGCGCAATCTCAGGATAATTGTCCCCATTGTAAGTGTCTGTATCCGTGTTTTCCTTATAAAGTCCCGACAAATATACTTTTTCAAGCATTTCGCTACCGGTAATAAAAATATCCGGCGCTCCTTTGCCGCTAATATTCATGTTATTTACCGTCTCCAAAAAGTCAACGGAAGATACATAAATGGCAGCCACCGAAACATTGTTTTTCTTAAAATAAGTTTCCGAGATATCTTTTAAATAGTTCTCAAGCGCTGAATCCGAATACCAAATAACAACATCCGCACTTGATGTTTCCATTTCGATTTCTTTTTCGATTTCTTCCTTCGGCATTATCTCTTCCCTGTTTTGAGCATAGGAATGATAACACCAAAAGAATACCGATGCCACTATAATCATGGCCACTAAACCCTGAATTTTTTTAATCATATAAGAATTCCTTTAAATTTCTTTTAAAATCACCCTTAAAATACCGATCATCTCATCAACGTTTTCTTCTTTGATAACAAGCGGCGGAACAAAGCGAACAACATTTGCGCCGGCTGTTATTATAATAAGGCCCTTTTCCAAAGCTTCGGAAACAACTTTTCCCGCAAGATTCTCTTTTAAAACAAGGCCCTGCATAAAGCCCAAACCTCTGCGGCTGTCAACTATATCGAATTCCGATACAAGTCCGTCAAGCTTTTCTTCCAAATATTTCGATACTTTGTTAACATTGTCCAAAACATTATATTTTTCAAACAAATCAAAAACCGTTGAAACAGCACATGTTACAAAAGGATTTCCGCCGTAAGTGCTTCCGTGATCTCCCGGAACCAAAACATCTTTTGCTTTTCCTCTTGCAAGGAATGCACCTACAGGTACACCGCATCCCAAGGCCTTGGCTGTGCAAACAACATCCGGAAGGACATCAAAATGCTGATAAGCATACATTTTTCCGGTTCTACCCATGCCGCATTGAACCTCATCCGCAATCATGATTAAATCATTGTCATCGCAGATTTTGCGCACACCTTTAATGAATTCCGCGCTTGCGGGATAGATTCCGCCTTCGCCCTGTACTGTCTCTAAAATAATAGCACATGTATTGGAATTTACAAGTTCTTTTACGCTGTCAAGATTATTAAACTCAGCGAACTTAATGTTTGGAACAAGAGGATTGAAAGCCTCTCTGTAATGCTCATTTCCCGTTGCGGACAAGGCACCGATGGTACGTCCGTGGAATGAGTGTTTCATGGCAATTATTTCATGATTTTTATTTTTAGCATATTTTTTTGCGATTTTTAAGGCTCCTTCTATTGCTTCAGCTCCGGAATTTGTAAAAAATACTTTTTCCATGCCGCTGGCTTCGCATACTTTTCTTGCGGCTTCAGCTGTAGGAGCGCTGTAGTAGTAGTTTGATGTATGAAGCAAATTGTCTATCTGATTTTTTAATGCATCATTATATTCTTTATTGTTGTAACCGAGGGCATAAACCGCAATGCCCGCATTGAAATCCAGATATTTTTTACCATCCGTATCATAAAGATAGACACCGTCGCCTTTTTCCAAAACAACTTGATATCTGTTATATGTATGCATTAAATATTTTTCGCCGTTTTCGATGTATTCTTTTGTTGTCATAATTATTACCTGCCAATTACCTTTCTTCGTCTGTTTTTTCTTTTACAAACATTGTTCCGATACCTTGTTTTGTAAACATCTCAAGAAGCAAACAATGAGGTACCCTTCCGTCAACGATATGCACTCTTGAAACGCCCGCTTCCACCGCATTAATACAATTGTTAACCTTAGGAAGCATGCCCCCTTGTATGGAACCTTCTTCAATAAGCTTTCTTGCTTCGCTTGGCGTAAGCACCGGAATAAGCGATGATTTATCATCATAATCCTTGTAAACACCTTCGATATCCGTTAAAAATGCAAGCTTTTCGGCCTTCATTTCCTGCGCGATGGCCTGTGCCGCATCATCGGCATTAATATTATATGTATTAAAATTATCATCCATTCCGATAGGGCAAACAATCGGAAGAAAGTCTTTTTCAAGCAAATCCGTAATAACGGATGCGTTTACTTTCTTTACTTCTCCCACAAAGCCTATATCCTCGCCGCCGGCATATTTTTTGTCAACCTGCAAAAGGCCACCGTCTTTGCCGCTGATTCCGATTGCCTTGATTCCAAGGCCCTGAACCATGGTTACAAGGCTTTTGTTAACCTTATTCAATACCATTTCCGCAACTTCCATGGTTGGCTCATCCGTAACACGAAGTCCGTTTTTAAACTTGGCTTCCATGCCGACTTTTCCAAGCCATGAGCTGATTTCGTTACCGCCACCGTGAACGATTACCGGTTTAAAGCCAACAAGTTTAAGAAGGGTAACATCTTGTATTACGCTTTCTTTCAGCTTGTCATCCACCATAGCCGAGCCGCCGTATTTTATAACTATTACTTTTCTGTTGAATTTTTGAATGTATGGAAGCGCTTCAATCAAAACGCCGGCTTTATCAAGATACATCTGCATTTCGTCTTTGTTCATTTTTCTAACCTCTTTTTGATATATTGTCTAAACATCAAATGATTATGATCTGTAATCCGCATTAATGGATACATACTCATGAGTCAAGTCGCATCCCCAAGCGGTTGCGCATTTATCACCCATTTTAACATCAGCAATGGCCGTAACCGCATCGACGGATAAAATCTTTGTTGCTTCTTCTTCACTGTAATCGGTCGCCGTTCCGTCTTTAACGATTTGGATTTTACCATTGGCGCTTTCAAAGAATAAATCAACCTTTTCGGGATCGAATACCACGCCCGAATAGCCCATTGCGCAAAGGATTCTGCCCCAATTTGCATCATGTCCGTAAATAGCCGCTTTGGTAAGAGATGATGTAACTATTGATTTACTTAAGGTTACGGCATCTTCTTTTGATGCGGCCCCCACAACTTTCACTTCGAAAAGAGCCGTTGCTCCTTCACCGTCACCGGCAATTTTCTTTGCAAGTGTTGTATTTACAAAGTTTAGAGCTTCCAAAAACTTTTCATAGTTTTCGTCTTTTGTTGTTATTTCGTCATTTCCGGCCTCTCCGTTTGCCAGCAAAAGAACCGTGTCGTTTGTGGAAGTATCACCATCGACGGAAACCATATTATATGTGTCTTTTACGCTTTCAGAGAGTGCTTCTTTTAACAAGGATTTTGATATATTAATATC
>CACZQX010000075.1 GCA_902783445.1 uncultured Lachnospiraceae bacterium | reverse complement strand
TAATTCCGAAAAGCCAATATTGTTTCCTGATATTTCATACTCTTTTTACAGCGTTTGGGCAGACCTTTTTAAGGTGAAATACGAATGCCCGAAACTTAATGAAAAATTTGAGCTTGTAAAAGAAGATTATTATAAAGAAAACGGTGGAATCATTTTCCCAAACCCAAATGCGCCAACCTCCTCAGCGGTGAAGTTGGAATTTGTGGAAGATGTAGTAAAACACAATAGTGATTCGATTGTTATTATTGATGAAGCCTATGTTGATTTCGGTGCCGAGTCTGCACTTGAATTAACTCGCAAATATGAAAATCTTTTGGTTGTGCAAACTTATTCAAAATCAAGATCCATGGCGGGCATGAGAATCGGATATGCAATAGGAAATGCAGAACTTATTAAAGCTTTAAATGATGTTAAGTATTCCTTTAATTCATATACACTCAACTATCCGTCGATTGAACTGGGTGTTGCGGCGATAAAAGATGAAAGCTATTTTAAAGAAACCGTTGCAAAGATTATAAAAACGAGGGAAGCTGCAAAAGTTCGTCTCTCAGAGCTCGGCTTTTCATATCCCGATTCAAAAGCGAATTTCTTGTTTGTGACACATAAGAATAAATACGCGGGAGATATATTTGATTATCTTAAGTCAAAAAATATTTATGTGAGATACTTCAAAAAAGAAGGAATCGATAATTATTTGCGAATTACCGTGGGAACGGATGAACAAATGGAAATTCTATACAAAGAGTTGGAAAATTTTTTAAATAAAAAAGAGTCTTAAGTGCTAACTTAAGGCTCTTTATGGTATTATCTCAAGATGTTCGAATAATATTTTTAAACCGATAAGGATGAGTATGATGCCGCCGGCAAGCTCTGCCTTATTTTTATATTTGGAACCGAAAATACTTCCTATTTTCACTCCCAAAGCAGATATTACAAAGGTTATTATACCTATGAATATAATCGAAAGAACGATGTTATAGTTTACAAAGGCAAAAGATATTCCTACGGCCAAGGCATCTATACTGGTGGCGATAGCGAGAGCAAACATAAGCTTCGGCGCAAGGCTGGCACTTTCGTTTTTTTCCTCTTTGCTAAAGGACTCTCGAATCATATTAGCACCTATGAGTGCCAGAAGTCCAAAGGCTATCCAATGATCGAATGCTTCAATATATTTTGAAAAGTTTATACCGGCCAGGTATCCTAATAGCGGCATTAAAGCCTGAAAGCCACCAAACCATAATCCGACTATAACACTGTCTTTTAAACTTGTTTTATTTATGGAAAGGCCCTTACAGACCGAAACCGCAAAGGCATCCATTGCCAATCCCACTGAGAGGATAAGTATTGTTATTATTTCCATTTTAGAGATTCCATACAGAATAAACCGGGATGTTTAATAATCCGTCGTTCATGCTGAATTTTTCATATGTTATTGTGACAGACATAGGATTTTTGTATCGTTGTCTGTATACTTTTAAGCTTTGAGCTTTTGTACTTCCCGTAACATTAATGTCGATAGGAATAATTTGTCCCGAATCCTCAAAAACAAAAGGAATTCTTGCTGTTGCTTCACTGGTCCAATAGAAGATTTGCCCGATATTTTTGTTGTATATAAGTTCCTGGTGAACAAATTGCTCAATAATTGCGCTGTTTTTAATAAGAATAGAGGATTTATCCTTATTTAAATCATCGTATGTGATGCCATACATACTTGTAAGTAATCCTACATCGGTCAAAAACAACTCAAATGATTTACTGTCAACTTCATTTTTAACAGAAGTCTTATCACTTTTGATTTTAAACAATTTATTGACATATCCACGCTTCTCTAACCATTCAACGCCAACTTCGTATTCTCTTGCGCGAGCGGTGATTTTAACCTGACCGTATTGGAATTTTTTGTTTTCGTCTTCAAGTTGCTTGGTTAAACTGTTCCATACTTCAATAACTTTTCCTCTGACATTGGTTGATTCAATATTGTCAAAATCTTCCATATAGCTATCAAGTATCTTTTTCTTTACGGCTTCCACCTTATCAAGATCTTTTTCGTCCAACCATGTTTTAACGGCTTCCGGCATTCCGCCAACAATGTAGAATAATTTAAGAAAGCGTATAATGGCTTCCAAGTCGGAATCGCTTAAATCTTCTTCTTTTTGTTTTTCTATTTTCGAACTCAGTTCGTATTGGTTGTTGACAATAAGAAATTCGCCGAAAGACATGGGATACATTTTCAAGAAGTCCACCTTATTTTCGACATTTTGGCTTCCGAAAAGCTCCTGCTTTGTTAAGTTGCTTGTAAAGCAAATATATAGGTCGGGAGTTTTTGAAGCTATTTCATCAATTAGCATAAGAGCAGATTTATCCGTATCATTTGAAATATTTTCAAAGACAATTAAAGTTCCGCCGAATTCGGAAGATTTTTTAGCCAAACCCGAAATATCGCGGCTTAAAAATTGTTCCGAAAAATCCTTAAATCCACCCTCTTTAAGGTCGAATATTAAAATATTGTCAAAAAAACCATCTCCGAAATCTTTTACGGCCCAAGTCTTGCCGACGGATTTTGCACCCGAAACAACAAGGGGCTTTCTG
>CACZQX010000074.1 GCA_902783445.1 uncultured Lachnospiraceae bacterium | reverse complement strand
TTCGCTCGGGAGCGCTTTCAAGCAGATTTATTCCCAACTATTCAAATAAGCTGATGTGCGGGGAAAGCGGTTCAACCCTTAGGTTCTTGCTTCCGATTGTGGGAGCTTTGGGAATTGAAGCGGAGTTTTATCCGGAGGGAAGACTTCCCGGTCGCCCTTTAAGCCCATTGTATGAAGAAATGCAAAAGAAAGGCTGCATTCTTTCAAAACAAGGGGAGGTTCCTTTTAAAGTGAGGGGCGGCTTAAGAGGCGGAGTCTATGAAATTGACGGCAATATTTCTTCACAATTTATTACGGGATTGCTGTTTGCCTTGCCTTTATTAAAAGAAGATTCCGGAATAAAGATTAACGGAGAACTTGAATCAAAGCCATATGTGGATATGACCTTGGAAGTTCTTGAAAAATCGGGCATTAAAATAGAAGAGTCCATAGATGGTTTTAAGATTAAAGGAAATCAAAAATACGATTTTAAAGAAAATCAAATAGTAGAAGGCGATTGGTCCAATGCGGCTTTTTGGCTGAGTCTCGGGGCTTTATCTGCCGACGGTGTTAAAGTGTTTGGTCTTAAAGCGGACTCGAAACAAGGTGATAAGAAGATATTGGATATTTTGTCGGATTTCGGAGCGATGGTTGTAACGGATAAAGACAGTGCGACGGTAAAGGCCGGAAATCTTTTGGCCACGGTGGTTGATGCAAAGGACGTGCCGGATCTTGTGCCGGTAATTTCCGTAGTGGCAGCGGCCGCAAAGGGAAAGACAAGAATCATAAACGCCGAACGGCTCAGAATAAAAGAAAGCGACAGAATAAAAAGCGTTGCCGAAATGCTGAAACAGCTGGAAATAAAGGTAGAAGAGACGGATGACGGCTTAGAAATAGAAGGCATGGATTTATTTGAAAATGGTCCGAAAAAGGCTTTGGAAAAGGACATTGTGATAAACAGCTTTAACGATCACAGAATTGCCATGAGCGCAGCCATTGCCTCAAAGCTTTCGCAAAATGCCGTTACGATTGAAGATGCCGAGGCGGTTAATAAGTCATATCCCGCTTTTTTTGAAGACTATGAAAAGCTTGGAGGAAATATAGTTTGAGTTCAACGTATAAAGGAGAAAAACTTACAATAACAATTTTCGGTGAGTCTCACTCTGCGGAAATTGGCATCGAAATAAAAGGTTTGCCTAGGGGAGCAAAAATAGACGAAGAGAAGCTTCAAAGATTTTTGGACAGAAGAAAACCGGGTACAAGCGAATTTACCACTCCGAGAAAAGAGCCGGACAAGGCGGAGTTTATAAAGGGTCTTGAAAACGGCATTGTTTCGGGAGATATTAAGGCAATAATCAGAAATACAAACAAAAGGTCTTCCGATTATGACAATTTAAAAGATGTACCCCGCCCGGGACATGCGGATTTCAGTGCCAAAATGAAATACGGAATGGATTTTGACATGCGTGGTGGAGGACAGTTTTCCGGAAGACTTACAGCACCTCTTTGCATAGCGGGTGCCATAGCAATTCAGCTTTTGGAAGAAAAAGGAATTAAGATACATTCCCATATTAAAAGTGTGGGCTGTATAGAAGATGACAGTTTCAATCCTTTGACGGAAGATGCGGGAGAGCTTGATGTTAATAAAAAGGCCTTTCCCGTAATTAACGACGAAAAGGGCGAACTGATGAAGAATGAAATCCGCGCCGCAAAAGAAAACAATGATTCTGTGGGCGGCAGCGTTGAATGCATTATAACGGGAATGAAGGCGGGAATCGGTGAGCCTATGTTTGATGGAATAGAAAACAATATTGCAAAACTTGCATTTGCAATCCCCGCAATGAAGGGAATAGAATTCGGAAGCGGTTTTGAAGGCTCAAAGCGACGCGGAAGTGAAAATAACGATGCTTTTTATATGGATGGGGAAAAGGTAAAAACAAAAAGCAATAATCAGGGTGGCATCTTAGGGGGTATAACAAACGGAATGCCTATTGTTTTTAAGTGTGCTTTTAAGCCAACGCCTTCCATCGAAAAGGAACAGGATAGCGTTAATTTAAGAACAAAAGAAAATGTAAAAGTTGTTGTTAAAGGAAGACACGATCCATGCATTGTTCTTCGGGCATTACCTTGTGTTGAGGCGATTGCGGCATTGGCATTGTATGAATACTTTATTTGATTCTTTACTTTATCACAAAGATTTTTTATAATATAAATCAGAAGTTTTTGTATTGAAAAAACATAAACTTTGCAGATAAAAAGGGAAAGTGATGAAAGAATCAAGTAAAAATGTGCTGTTAATCGGGGAACTCAGCAGGGAGTTTGACAGCCTTCATGAAAGTTTAAAATTATATTATCCTACGGTAAAAGTTGAGCTTGGAACTTCGGACATTGAATCCGCAATTACAGATGGTTCATTTGGCTTGATTGTAATTTTTATTGAAGTTTTTGTTAAATGGAAACATTTCCCTATAAAGAAATGTGAAAAAGATATAATCAAAAAAAATATTCCCGTTGTTTTGATTTCTGATAGCGAGGATTTGGCAGCGGTTAAATCATATCTTTCGGAAATACATATCGAAGCAATAGAAAGGCCTGTACAAATTAGCGAACTGGTTGAATGCTTTAATAAGCTTATGAGCAAATCCAATAGTAATTGGCCTTCCGCGGTACATAAACGAAAGATTATCGTTGTGGAAAATGATAAAGATACAATAAATGTAATTGCCAAGAGCCTTGGAATGATTTATGATATATATTTTGTTCCTTCCGTGGGGGATGCCTTTGTTTCATACGGCAGAAACGGTGCTGATATGATAATGATGAATTATTCAATGCCAAACACCGACGGAGCAAATTCTTTAAAAATGTTCCAAGTGGCAAATGCCACAAGAGATATTCCCGTTGTTTGTATTGAAAACGAAGACAGTAAATATAAGATTCAGGAGTGCATGGAATTAAATCCGGCAGCTTGCCTTATAAGACCTGTTACAAAAGATTTATTATTGGAAATAACAAGTAAACATATAATATAAAAGGGGTTGGTAACTTACCAACCCTTTTGTTTTTTAAAATCTTTAATTAAAATTCAGGTTCAATCAAACCGTATGTATTGCCTTTTCTTTTGTAAACAACGTTCACTTCGTCAGTTTCGGCATTTGTGAAAACGAAGAAATCGTGACCAAGGAGCTCCATCTGTACACATGCTTCTTCCGGATCCATAGGTTTAACCGCAAATTTTTTGGTTCTTACAATCTTTACCGAGTCATCATCTGCGTATTCTTGCTCGATAAATGCAGATGAAAAGCTTTCTCTGTTTTGCTTTTTGTCGATAATTTTATTTTTGTATTTTTTAAGCTGTCTTTCAATTATTTCTTCAACCAAATCGATTGATACATACATATCCGAGCTAACCTGCTCCGAACGAATGATATTTCCTTTTACCGGAATTGTAACCTCAATC
>CACZQX010000073.1 GCA_902783445.1 uncultured Lachnospiraceae bacterium | reverse complement strand
ATTTTGTGGTTCTTTGCGGCTTTAAAGGAAAATACGCATATATTAACGACCCCGCAAAGGGACGTATAAAAATTCCCTTGGAGGAATTTGACAGATCCTTTACGGGTGTAACCTTGTATATCACACCGGGAGAGAATTATGAGCCTTCCGGAAAGAAAAAAAGCACTCTTGCATTTGCAAGAAAAAGACTTATCGGTGCCGGCGTGGCAGTATTGTTTGTTGTCATTACCGGGATTATTAACTATGTTTTTAACGTGATCAACCCTGTTATGTCACGCGTCTTTTTAGATCGAATCCTAAGCGGCTCCAATGCCGATTGGTTAAAACCCTTCCTTACCATCCTAATAGGTCTTGCTCTGCTTCAGATTATTACCGCATGGGCAAGAACGGTATATTCCCTCAAAATAAACGGAAAAATGGCTGTTAACGGCAGTTCCTCCTATATGTGGAAAGTTCTTCGCATGCCAATGGTATTCTTTTCACAAAGAATGGCGGGAGACATTCAACAGCGCCAACAGCAAAACGAAAAAATAGCCGAAACCTTGATAAATACAATGGCACCTTTGGTGTTAAACAGTTTTATGATGGTTTTCTACCTTGTAATTATGATCAATTACAGTTTGAGTCTTACAATTGTGGGCCTCATAACCATAGCCTTGAATCTTATTTTATCAAGGATAATATCGGAAAAAAGAATTAACCTTACACGCGTGTCTATGCGTGATGCGGGAAAACTTGCGGGTACAACCGTTGCCGGCATAGAAATGATAGAGACCATAAAGGCAAGCGGGGCTGAAGACGGATTCTTCAGGAAATGGTCAGGTTATCAGGCATCGGTTAACAAACAAAATGCTAAATTTACCAAGATTCAGCTTTATTTGGGATCTGTTCCGGGACTTTTGTCAATGCTTTCCAATTATGCCGTTCTGATTTTGGGCGTATGGCTTTGCATGGAAGGACAATTCACTCTCGGTGGCGTAATGGCTTTCCAAGGATTCTTATCATCCTTTATGTCGCCGGCAATGACCCTTGTTCAGGCGGGGCAGACAATTCAGGAAATGCGTACCCAGATGGAACGTATTGATGATGTAATGGAGTATCCTGCCGATGAAAATGTAGATTATGTGCCTGAGGGTGAAAACCAAAAATTAAGAAAACTTAACGGAAACGTTGAACTTAAAAACATAGTATTTGGTTATTCCAGACTGGCGTCGCCTTTAATCAAGGATTTCAGCATGACCTTAAAGGCAGGCAGCAGAGTTGCATTTGTTGGGGCATCGGGTTGCGGTAAATCAACCCTTTCAAAGCTTATTTCGGGACTTTACGATCCATGGGAAGGTGAAATCCTTTTTGACGGCAAGACTCGTAAAGAATATCCGAGAAGCGTAATGACAAGCTCTATAGCTGTTGTCGATCAGGATATTACTATTTTTGAAGATACAATAGCAAACAATATAAAAATGTGGGACAACTCAATAAAAAGTTATGAAATGCTTTTGGCAACGCGTGATGCCCATATTCACGACGATATTATGGAACGTGTGGGCGGATATGAATATAAGCTCACATCCGGTGGTAAGGATTTGTCCGGCGGACAACGCCAAAGGCTTGAAATTGCAAGAGTTTTGGCATCGGATCCATCGATTATCATACTGGATGAAGCAACATCGGCTTTGGATGCCAAAACGGAATTTGAGGTTGTTAATTCAATCAAGGAAAGAGGAATTACCTGCATAGTAATAGCACATCGTCTTTCAACAATCAGAGACTGCGACGAGATAATCGTTTTGGATAAAGGCTTGGTAGTGGAAAGAGGAACACACGACGAATTGATGGCAAAAGGCGGCGTTTACACCGAACTGGTTGCAAGTGAGTAAGGGGGGAATCCAATGGGTTGGTTTGAAAAACAAATAGAACAGCGAGAAGAACTTGACCGACAAATGTTTGAAGATTCCTTTCTTCGTGCGGCTCAGGCGGTAGTGGGAAGACGTGCCGGCTCCGAAATGGCGGACAAAAGAATCATAACTCGTTATGCCATTGAGGATTTGATGAAATACTATCATTACAGGCCCGTGGAAATTCCGGACAGAATCACGGATTATGACAGACAGTTGGAGTATTGCCTGCATGCATACGGGATTATGCGCAGAGAGATTGAGTTGGAAGAAAACTGGTACAACAATTCTTACGGACCGGTACTTGCTTATCGCAAAGATGATGCTACGGCTGTAGCATTACTTCCAAACAAAATTTCGGGTTACCATTATATAGACAGAAAAAGCGGAAAAAAAGTTGTTATCAATAAAAAGAATATGCAACTTTTTGAAGGAAAAGGCTTTTGCTTTTACAAGCCTCTGCCGCAAAAAGAGTTGACAATACGAGATCTTCTTGCCTATATAGGAGGCTGTATTTCCACTTCGGACAGGGCGATGGCAATAATTTCGGTATTTGCGGTTACCTTGATTGGCTTGTTTATACCGCGTATTACCAAAGCTCTTACGGGTCCTATATTGCAAAACGGCGAATTTATGGGGCTTATGGGTGCGGCAATTTGCTTGGTCTGCATAGCAATAACTTCAAGCCTTTTAAAAACAATAAGCGGCTTGGTTACACAGCGACTTATGGTAAAGACATCCGTAAATGTTGAAGCCGCCATGTTTATGAGAATTCTTTCGCTTCCCGCATCATTTTTCAGGAAGTTCAGCGCGGGAGAGTTGACGAAAAGATCCCAGTCCATAAACATGCTTTGCACGACGATTGTGAGAATGCTGTATTCTACAGTGCTTTCATCACTAATATCTTTGTTGTATGTTACGCAAATATTTGAATTTGCCCCTGTACTTGTGGGACCGGCACTGCTTATTGTAGTAATTAATGCCTCGGTTATGATTATAAGCGTAAATGTCCAGGTAAGAATAAACAAAAAACGTTTGGAAAATGATGCAAAGCAGTTGGGTATGGCTTATTCACTTATAAGCGGTGTGCAAAAAATCAAACTTGCGGGAGCCGAAAAAAGAGCTTTTTCAAAGTGGTTAAATCTCTATTCCGAAGGAGCGGAGCTTATATATAATCCACCTTTGTTGATTAAAATCTACACTGTCATTAACTTGGCAATAACGCTTTTTTCAACCATAATACTTTATTATTTGGCAGCAAAAAGCGGTGTGGATGCATCGGCCTATTTGGCTTTCAATGCTGCATACGGCAGCTTAAACGGTGCTTTTATGGCTTTGGAATCCGTTGCTCTTCAGACTTCAAATATCAAGCCTATGCTTGAATTGGCAGCGCCGATTTTGACGGCAGAGCCTGAAATGGCCGACAATAAAGAATACATTACAAAAATATCCGGAGGAATAGAATTAAATAACGTATGTTTTCGCTATGGCGAAGATTTACCTTATATCATAAAGAATTTATCCTTAAAGATTAAAGCGGGAGAATATGTGGCCGTAGTAGGGCGCACAGGATGCGGAAAATCCACCTTGATGCGACTTTTGCTTGGATTTGAAAAGCCGGAGCTGGGAGCGATTTACTACGACGGAAAAGACATTGAAAATATAGACCTTACTTCCCTTCGACGTAAAATAGGTGCCGTAACTCAAGACGGCGGGCTGTTTCAGGGTGATATTTATTCGAATATAATTATTTCCGCCCCGGATTTGACTGTTAAAGAAGCTTGGGAAGCGGCTGAAATTGCGGGAATAGCGGAAGATATAAAGGCAATGCCTATGGGCATGCAGACCATAGTATCGGAAGGCCAGGGTGGCCTATCCGGCGGACAAAGGCAGAGACTTATGATAGCTCGTGCCATTGCTCCGAAACCAAAACTTTTGATATTTGACGAAGCGACATCCGCTTTGGATAACAAAACTCAAAAGCAGGTTTCTGAGGCTCTGGATAAAATGGGCTGCACAAGAATCGTTATAGCTCACAGATTATCCACAATACGTAATTGTGACAGAATACTTGTATTGGATGGCGGAAATATAGTGGAAGACGGAAGCTATGATGAATTGATGGCGAAGGAAGGATTTTTCGCCGAACTTGTAAAAAGGCAAAAATTGGAATATTCGTCAGAATCAACAAAATGAGAGAGTCTTTATTGTGAATAATCACGAAATGAAAATTTTTAACCCAAATTTCTTTTTTCAATCGTTTAAACATATAGAAAAGGAAATAGGGAAAGGAGGTTTAAAAATGCCAAAGGTTGAAGAACTGCTTAAAGAAATGTTTGCTTTTCAGCAATTTGAACATAATAAAAAGTTTCAGAATATGATAGACGACACTTGCAAAAGATATGAAAATGACAGCTCTTTATCAGCAGATGACCTTGCGGCGGCTGCCGGTGGATTAGCCTCTGAGAGCACTGATGAAGAAGGAGGCTTGGACCTATGAATCCACCTATTTCCCATGAAGAATTGTATTTGAAATACAAGGCGACTGTTTACTCATATATTTATGCAAGAGTTTCTTCCAAGGAAGATGCGGAAGATTTGACGAATGAGGTTTTTTTAAAACTGTTTAAGGCACTTGAAACATTTGATGGAGAAAGAGCCAAAGTTTCGACTCTTATTTATAAGATTTCTTATACTAAAGTAATTGATTATTACAGGACTCAAAAAAATAATGCGGAACTTGATGAAAAGCACGGGATTCTACCTTCTGCGGAGGATTTGATAATAGACAAAGAAAGATTTTTGGAATTGTTGGAAGCTGTTTCGGAGTTGCCGCAGGATCAAAGAGATATTATAATTTTAAGATTTTATAAAAACTGGACCCTAAAGAAAATCGCAGAGGAAATGGGCTTGACCTACAACATGGTTGTATCAAGGCAGGAAAAAGCATTTAATGCCATTAAAAATAAACTAAGCCGATTTTAAGCGGGGATT
>CACZQX010000072.1 GCA_902783445.1 uncultured Lachnospiraceae bacterium | reverse complement strand
TGGACATGAGTAGATACCTCCTTTATGTGTCTACTTTATTGTAATAAAAAGTTACTTATCGTGTCCACTTTTTTAGTATAGATCCAATGGATGTGTTGTTAAAACATTGGAATCAGGAAATAAGTGATAGAGAAGTCTTAAATAGATTATTTGAAAATGATGTGTAAATTTTTACACATCGTTTTTTTTATACTTAAATCAAGAAAGGAAGTGAGCGCATGTTTGGTGAAGTAATAGATACTTGCTTTGGAACGGATTTGATGAGAAAAAATGCAAAAAAATACCTCAGTAAACTAAATGAGAAGGAACAATGGGATTTTGTTATTGAGATATTAAAGCATTCTGTGCTGACCATGTATTATAAGGTGGAGCTGTTTAAAAAACTCTTAAAATTCGAAACGAACAATAAAAATATAACAAACAAACTGATTCACATTCTAAGCGAAACAATGAGAGCGTTAGATAGATTGGTAAATGAATCAACAGAGTTTGAGTTTTCTAAGAATCACAGAGTGTTTACCAGAAGACGTTATTATGCGAAAGAGTCGCAACTTTCCTTAGATATTGATGACGAAACATACGAGGATGCCCCAAGCTACAGCGCAGAGGAAGTTTTATTTAATATTGATTATGTGATGAATGACTGTTGGATGGCGGATGAAATGCGAATTCCAAAAGGACGGCAAGGTGGTTGGGATGAAGTAAAAATATGGGAAGAAATGCTTGATAACAAAGCTGCTCTCAATAGCTATGTTTACTACTTTATAGATGGATTTCCAATCTGGTTTGAGAAACTCAATAATGTATATGATAGAGGTAAAGTGTATGCCATAGATGTAGACTATAACGCCGGTATCTATGAAGAAGGATGGCATTGCAACTATTTTGACATGGATACGGGATTGAACAGTGGCGACATAATACTCATTGGAGACGACAACTTTGGTAGAAGAAGAGTTGCGCTGGTGCTTCGCGGTAAGAATGATTCGGCAAAAAAAACGCAAATATTATACAAAGATAATCGTGGTAGCTGGAGAATCGATTCCATATACGATTCGCACATCAATAAAATTTATTCGCCGCTTTATTCAATTGATTACTTTGATGGTTCACCGGAATACGAAGATGCTAATAATTTGGTGAAAGTAAAAAAATGGATGAAGCGAGATGAACTTTGCGGAGATAACGATGAGGTGCTTTTGAATCGTGAAATAGGCATATTAACTGGTTTTGTAAATTATCATAAAGGTCACTTTGGGGATAATGATTTGCTTATATATATTGGTGCGGAAGACGACCCTGAATATTTGGAACACCTGAGACAGTTAGACAAGGAGCATAGGGACGCATATGACGATTGATTTTTTTAATTTTTCAGAAGCTAATAAAGGTGCTGCAAGATGGTATGCAGAAAAAGAAATGAAAAATTTCTCCTATTGTTTTGTAAATTATTTAGATGAATTAAATAACGACATAGTTGTAGTATACAAAACCGGATTGGAAGAGCAGATCTATTTGAAAATTAAAGCAATGGAAGAAAAAGACAAGGAACGCAAGTATGTATATCTGACATCAAAGGATATAATCGCTCTTTATGAAGATATGATGGATGAGCGAAATAAAGTAATGGATGAAATTGCGGAAACAATCACGCCGGAGGAATTCTTTAAGGCTCATATTCTTATAGATCAAATAAGAGGTTTTATTATTACTTCTTTTGAAGAATCGGAAGATAAGACGGAGAAGTATATTTGCGCCTTCAATCGTGATTACAAAAGATTGGAGCTTGGGAAGACTATGAGCTTGGCAATCTCAATGGATGGGCATTATATTTCGTCTGAAAAGATTGAGGAAAAATCAAATGGTGCGCATAGGCAATATGTGGCTACATATTGCAAATATGAAAAAAGAAATTTGGTTGAAAACATCTATATAGAAGATGATATTAGAAGGCTTGTGAATTTACCAAGAGATATCGCGGATTTGAAATACAGAATAGAAAGAGCATTATGCGTATTTGAGCCCTATTATGAGCTTAAATAGAAAGAACGCACGGAGGATAAGAAAATGAGCGAATTTGATAAAGTAATCGGATATGAGAGTATTAAGGCTGAATTGAAAAAGATTGCCTGTGTACTTAGAGAACCGGAAAGATTTGAAAAACTTGGTGTAACTATTCCGGGCGGCATTATGTTGTATGGTGTTCCGGGCGTGGGAAAGACACTTATGGCGAAGTGCTTTATTGCGGAGACGGGCTGTAAAACTTATGTCATAAGAAAGGAGAAACCAAACGGAGACTTCGTTAATGAAATAAAGGAAACTTTTGAAAAGGCAAAGGGTGACAATACAGGTGTTTCCATTATCTTTTTGGATGACATGGATAAGTTTGCTAACGAAGATGACAGTCACGTGGATGCAGAGGAATATGTGACAGTGCAGTCTTGTATTGATGATTGCAAAGGTCAAGGAGTATTTGTTATAGCTACAGCCAATGATAAGGATTGCATGCCGGATTCTTTATTAAGGGCCGGGCGTTTTGATAAGGTTATAGGCATGGATTTTCCTAAAGGAAAAGATGCCGAAAAGATTATCAAGTATTACTTGGCTAAAAAGAAAACCGTGGCAGAAATTGATATTGAGGAGATTGTCAGATGTTTAGATTACTCTTCTTGTGCAGTGTTGGAAAGTGTAATAAACGAAGCGGGGATATCTGCCGGTTATGCCGGGAAAGAAATGATAGAACATTCAGATTTGATTAATGCAAGTATCAGAAAAGCGTTTGAAGAGTCAGAGTGTGTAGAACCGGTTGAAAGAGAAGATTTAGAGACGATAGCGATACACGAAAGCGGACATGCTGCCATAGCTGAAATACTACTTCCGGGAAGTGTCTCTTTTGTAACGGTTTACAATGGTTCAAGCGGTGCAACGAAGAAAGTGCTTCCTAAAACATTTTTTAATTCAAAAGATTTACAGGAGAAAGCTCTGATAATAACACTAGGTGGAAAAGCAGCAACAGAAGTTATAAAGGGCGTTACCGATGTGGGCTGCATAGATGATATGAAAGAGGCTCATCGAACTATAGACAAATTTGTAGATGATTATTGTTCGCTTGGCTTTGATTCTCATATTCTCTTCTCTTCAACTTTTTATTTAGGAGAAAAGAGAGATTATCTTATAGTATCTGAAATGACAAGATACTATCAAATTGCCAAACGACTAATTATTGAAAACCGAGAGTTCTACAATGCGGTATTGGAAGCATTAATGGATCATCGAACCATAACATACCGCGAAATGCAGAAGATTAGGGAGAGGTTTGAAGCAAGAGGTAAATGCTTATGAGAATAGAAGCTATAGGAAGTGCCGGAGACTATCCAACGCAAATTTATAATTACTATTATCAACGAAAGGTTAGAAATCCTTCCATGCTATCAGCTGAAATAGCGAACGTTGGAAAAACACAAACGGTTGGAACTAAGGAAACAATAGAGGACGCTCATAAAGTCATTCAAAGAAACAGCCGTATAGCAGGTGAATATAACAAGTTGGCAGCAGCATTCCGGGAAAAGGTTCAGTTTTATGATAAAACGGGACTTAGCGGAAGCTATGATGTTGTAATGATGGATGAGAGGGTATGAAAAAGGTTAATATTAATGTCGTAGAATTACGTGAAATAGCTAAAGTTGGCTCATTTAATAATATTGAAATCAATATTTGGACAAATGAGCAAGGAGCAATTCCTAGTTTTCATTTCAAGGACTTGAATAACAATAATGAAGGCTGCATTCAGCTGTTACAAGCTGATTACTTTGCGAATGATAAGTATAATGCTGTCTTAAATCCATCTCAAAAAATAGAATTAATGAATTTCTTAAAGTCTGATTTTGATAAGAGCTCAAGATTCACAGGAATAAATTGGGATTTTTTGATCCTTATGTGGAATATGAATAATCCAACAAGACAGATGGATGAAGATTTAAAAATGCCGGATTATTTGAAGCTTTGAGATTAAAGAAAGGGCGATTTGACATTATAAAAAAGTTATATTATAATTTAGAAAAACATCCGCAAAATTATAAAAAAAGCGGATAATTTTCTAACAGGAGTATATATAATGAAAACGCGTGAAGAATGCCTTAAGGAATATGGATCTGACTACTTGATAGAGAAGAAAATAGAAGAGGGGGAGCTTTTTAAAGTTGCAAAAGGAGTTTATTCTGAAAAGAAGACAGTGCCGGACATAGCAGTGTTTTCTTTTAAATATCCGAATGCAGTGCTAACAATGAAGAGCGCCTTTTTCTTTTATGGTCTTACGGATGTGATTCCTGACGTATGTGATTTGGCAACAAAACGTGATGCGGCAAAAATAAGGGACAAAAAAGTAAAACAGTACTTTGTTGACAATGAATTTTTTGACGAAGGCATTGAAAAAGCTGATTATAAAGGCTACGAAATTCAAATTTACAGTAGGGAACGTTTGCTGATTGAACTTATCAGATATAAAAGCAAGTTGCCGTTTGATTACTATAAAGAGATAATCCTAAATTATCGCAAGCTTCTGCCAAAGCTTAACATTCAGTTAATTCAGGATTATGCAATAGACTCGCCAAAAAGCAACAAAGTAATGGAAATTTTGCAGATGGAGGTTTTTTAGTGACGAATATTGAAGAAATGACGGAATATTATAGGGGGTTAGGATATTCGGACAACAATGCAGACGCAAGAGTATGCCAGGACATCGTGTTAAAGGCGATAGAGAAGAGTAAATTCGGTAGGAACGTTACCATTAAGGGTGGCGTAGTTATGAGGAGTATTACAAATGATATAAGGAGGGCAACAGAGGATCTTGATATTGACTTTATAAGGTACTCGCTAGGGGATGACTCCATTAGGAGTTTTATTTCCGGATTGAATTGTTTGGAAGGATTAACTATAGAGATAAAAAATGACAGTATTGAACCTCTTTCGCAGCAGGAATATAGCGGTAAAAGAGTTTATATCGTTATAAGCGATAACGAGGGGCATCTGCTTGAGAGTAAAATTGATTTAGGGGTTCATACAAATCTAAAGATTGAGCAAGAAGATTTTTGCTTTGACGTTTGTTTGGATGATGAAGGTGCCAGCTTGCTGATTAATTCATGCGAGCAGATATTCACTGAAAAATTAAGATCCTTACTTCGTTTTGGACCGTTCTCAACAAGATATAAAGATATATTTGATTTTTGCTATTTAAAGAATCATGTTGATAAAGACAGGCTAGAGGAATGTATTAAGATATATATTTTGAATGAGGAATCGTTGAGAGAAACGACAATGGAGGATATCAGGAAAAGAGTAGGGATGACATTTAAAAACCGACGCTTCAAAGATAACGTAGAAATGGCAGGTGACAGAAACTGGCTTCAAATGGATGTGGATGAGGCGTTTCGGGTTGTGCAGGAGTTTTTGAATAGTATAGAAATATAGTTTTTACACCTCGATAAAATGTATTTTTTGAAAAACATTGCAAAAATTCTGATGGAATCGACAAAAATATTTGTTCTTATAGGTGTAAATAATTATATTCAGGAGGTTTTATATGACAAAAACAGAACAATTAAAAAAACTATTTAAAGAGTGGAAAAAAGCACAAATCAATGAATCAGAAAAGGATTTAGCAATTACGATAGGCCCATTTACAAAGATTAAAAGGCAATTTTTCTGTGAAGACGGAATCATAGACGAGGAGACCTATGATAAAGAACAACGTAAGGTTTTGTTTTTAACAAATGAACCTAATATTGATGAATATCTTTCTGATAATACAGAAATAATTGGAGGCAGAATTCAGTCATTTGTTGAATACTATGACAATGAACATGATGATTGGCGTGGAAAAATGCGTGAACGTATTTGTGGGCTATACCAGGCAATAACTAATGATTTTTCCAAGCCTATGCATAAATATGCCAGAAGTTTTGCGTTCATGAATTTAAATAAACGTGGCGGGGGAAATGTTAT
>CACZQX010000071.1 GCA_902783445.1 uncultured Lachnospiraceae bacterium | reverse complement strand
TTGAAACCGCGCATAAGCGTTATATCCTGCGGCTTTGACAATCAATACGGTCATCCTCACAAAGAAACACTTGAAGCGCTTGAAAAAACTATGACAAAGATATACCGCACTGATAAAAACGGATATGCCGGCTTTTATATGAAAACAAAAGACAATCAATAACAGGCTTTTGGCTAACAAAACATCAAAAAAAGCGCAAACTGTTAGCCAGGCGAACTCCAAAAGCATCAAAAACAAAGGCTTTCGGCTAACAAAACATCTCGAAACCACAAATTGTTAGCCAGGCAAGTTCCAAAAGCATCAAAAACAAAGGCTTTCGGCTAACAAAACATCAAAATACCACAAAATGTTAGCCAAACAAGCCATAAAAAGGAAAGATAAGGAGGAAATCATGATAAGAGAAAAAGATATAGACCATGAAATTACATTTTTAGAGAAGAATTTAAGTAGTGTTTCATCGGAATTGAAGGAGTTGAGAAGATTAATTCCAAAAGAAAACAGGCTTCGTGCTGTTAAGCATGGAAAAGGATACCAGTATTTTATCAGAAAGAGGGGGACAACGGGCAACGGTGAGTATATTAAACAGGAGAATATAAAGTCAGCAGAGTTACTGGCACAGATAGAATATGATGAAAAACTTATAAAGAACCTGAAAGAAGCTTTGGAAGAACTGATGAAATTTAAATCGGCTGGGGTAGGTAATATATTTGAATCTGCTTTAAACTGCATGGCGCCGGGTAAACAAATGTTAGTCAAGGAGAGATATGTGTCTGATCAATGTTATATACAGATTTGGAAAAACCGGGAATACAAGGGATTGGATTTTAGCGAGGGATTTCCGGAATTCTACACTCGCGGAGGATTAAGAGTGAGATCAAAATCGGAAGTTATTATAGCTGATATACTAGAGGAGAATGCAATTCCGTTTCTGTATGAAAAACCTTTAATTCTCGATGCGGGAATATTTCATCCGGATTTTACATTGCTCAATATAAAAGAAAGAAAAGAGATTTATTGGGAACACTTTGGGATGATGGATGATATGGACTACAGGAACAATGCATTTTCCAAGATCAGGAAATACGAATCAAACGGGTTATATCAGCATGATTCCCTAATCTGGACATTCGAAACCGGTAAATATCCCCTGAATATAAAAGATATAAGGAAAATGGTAAAGAGAATTAAAACAGATATTGGCTATAATTAAAGATGAAGTTTTAACCTTCTTTTGGTTCGTGCATTAAGAACAGAAATAATGTATAATATTTTCGTATGAAATTTTTAAGGAACCGGAATGAACACAATTAAGGAGCACATAAAACAGAATAGTTTTGTTCATGTTTACCTCTTGTACGGTGAGGAGCAGCAGGTAGTTAAAATCTACAGAAACAAGCTGCTTAAAGCACTGCTTGGCACGGATTCGATAGAGGAACTGAAGCAGAATATGAACTTTTCGCTGTTTACAGGTTCGCCGCTTGATACTTCCGCGGTGATTGATATAGCGTCGAGTTTTCCTTTTTTTGCGGATAAAAGAGTTATTCTGATAGAAAACAGCAAGGCGTTTTCGACCGAAAATAAAGCACTTGCAAATTGCATCAGGAATCTTCCGGAAACCACATATATCATATTCACGGAAGAAAGTCTGTCGTCAAAAAAAGGCCGTGGGGCGGACGATACGGAAGAAGAGACCACAGGCGAAGGAAAAAAATCCGGCAAAAAAGAACTTCTTGCGGCCGTAAAAGAAGTCGGCTATGCAACGGAAATAAAAAAACAGCCACAGGGATTTGTTGAAAACTGGGTAATAAGAGAATTATCCGATGCGGGTAAAAGAATATCCAGAACCGCACTTGATATGCTGTTAATACGTACAGACATGGATATGATGCGCCTAAGGAACGAAATGGATAAATTAATCGCCTACAAGGGCGAAGATACGGATATAAAAGTTGACGATGTACTCGCACTTGTCAGCGAAAATCCGCAGGAACAGGTATTCAAACTGGTTGATGCGATGTCCGACAAAAAAGTCGATCTGGCAATGCAGTTTTATACCGATTTGCTCGAACTTAAGGTCAGCCCTCAGAAGATATTAAGTCTTATCGAAAGACAGATGAGAATTCTTTATCAGGTCAAGGATTTGCGAAGCAAAGGCTTTGCAACGAGCGCCATAGCAGACAGCATAAAAGAAATAAAATCGGCCAAATTTATAAACAAATATGCCAATCAGGCATCAAAGTTTTCAATGAAAGAAATCGCAGACTGCATGAACGACTGCGTGGATTTAAACCTCAAATCCAGAACAGGCGCACTTACCGACAGAATGGCAGTTGAGCTGATTATCGTAAAATATTCGCAACGCAGTGCAAAGTAAAATACTAAATACTCGGAGTTTAATGACAGAATGAAAAAGTGGCTTGGCCTCGTAATGCTTTTTATGACGGCATTTATCTGGGGAACCGCATTTGTGGCCCAGAGCGTCGGAATGG
>CACZQX010000070.1 GCA_902783445.1 uncultured Lachnospiraceae bacterium | reverse complement strand
GCGAGTTTAAGCGGTTGTCGGCGAATAAACGAGCGCAACGAATAGAAAACGAAGCGTGTAATTAAATCAAGACTATTTGATTTGGATGGTGGCCTTGTTTTGATAAAAAAAGGCGGCACCTCAATATATGAAGTGCCGCCTGATAGGCAATTATTTAAGCTCCTGACGGGATTTGAACCCGTGGCCTTTGCATTACCAATGCAACGCTCTACCCCTGAGCTACAAGAGCAATCTATAAAAATATAACTAAATTTTTAGCTATTGTCAATTATTTCCGACGAAATAAATGGCAAATTAAAGAAAAATTTTATGCCTGCATTCTCTGTCTTACAATCTCAAATGCCAAAACGCCGCAAGCAACGGAAGCATTCAAAGAATCAATATCGCCTTTGATTGGAATAGATGCGACAAAATCGCACTTTTCCTTAACAAGTCTTGAAACACCGCTACCTTCATTGCCGATTACCAAAGCAATAGGACCTTTCATATCAAGCTTATACATGCTTTCGCCATCCATATCGGCGCAAACAAACCAAAGACCTTTGTTTTTAAGTTCTTCGATGGTTGCGGAAATATTTGTAACCTTAACTACCGGAGTATGATAAATCGCACCGGCGGAAGCCTTTGCCACAGTGGCTGTAAGGCCCGTTGCGCGTCTTTTCGGAATAACAACGCCGTGAGCCCCGCAAAGATTTGCGGTACGAATAATCGCACCCAAATTGTGGGGATCTTCAATATTGTCCAAAATGAATATAAAAGGATCTTCGCCCTTTTCTTTGGCTTTTGCAAGAACATCATCCAATTCGGCATAATCAAAGGCCGCAAGAATAGCTATTACACCTTGATGTTTACCGGTTTTGGAAATCTGATCAAGCTTTTCTCTGGGAACAAAATTAATAACAGTTCCCTTCTTTTTAGCTTGTCTGATGATTGAATTAAGCGGGCCGTCTTTGCAGCCTTCCAAAACGAAAAGCTTGTCAACCGTTTTTCCGGCTTTAAAACTTTCCGCAACGGCATTACGCCCCTCAACAACAAGTTCATCTTGTTTATAGTCGTTATCCATTATTACTCCTTATTCTTTATATCTTTTGGATTGCCGTGTTTGGCAATAACAAAGTTAAATCCGTAGTCGGACAGCTCTATAATCCTGTCTGTATTGCCTTCCAAATACAAATGACCGATCAAAGCCTCAAAACCCGTTGCATCCCTGTACTCTCCGATTGTGGCGTTTTTTGCGGATGTGTTGGATTTTGCGTTTCTTCCTCTTTTGAATATTGCAAGCTCCCTTTCGCTCAGCATTTCTTCCTCAATAAGCTTTTTGATAATTTCACTTTGAGTAGGCGCTTTCGCAAGAGCGCTTCCAAAATAATTAAGCTCTTTTACGGAACGATTAAAGTCGCTTATTACCTTACTTCTGAGGACAAGCTCGTAAACCGCATCACCTATAAAAGCAAGGGCAAGTGAAGACAAATCCTCGGGATTTTTATGTTCACATCCCAGCTTTTCGCTGATTAAGGCGTAAATATCTACTTTCTGTGCCATTTTACTCCTTCACGTGTATCTTCCAAGATAATACCTTTGTCTGCGAGCAAATCTCTGATTTCATCGGCTCTGGCAAAGTTTTTATCTTTTCTTGCCTGCTGTCTTTCCTTAATAAGATTGTCTATTTCTTCATCAAGGATTTCAGCTTCTTTTGTAACGATTATTCCGAGAATATCGCAAAGTTTTGTAATTTCTTCTTTTGCGGCGTTCAAAAATGCTTTTGAACTGTTCTCGTTTGCATTTGAATTTACATATTTTACAAGTTCAAATACTGCGGATATTGCATCTGCGGTATTGAAATCATCATCCATTGCTTCTTCGAATTTTGCCACATATGCTTTTGCGAAGTCCGCATCTTCACCGGCCTTAAACTCATCCTCTTTTGCATTTTCCAAAAGATGATTTAAATTATCAACCGCTGTTATGATTCTTGCAAGTCCGGCTTTTGAGCTTTCCATTAAATCGGCGCTGAAGTTAAGAGGACTTCTGTAATGTGCGCTGAGCATGAAAAATCTCAAAACCTGAAGATCGTATTTTTCGCTTATTTCTCTGACTGTTTTAAAATTGCCGAGAGACTTTGACATCTTATGATTGTCAATATTCAAAAAGGCGTTGTGCATCCAATATTTTGAAAATTGAACTCCGTTTGCAGCTTCACTTTGAGCTATTTCGTTTTCGTGATGAGGGAAAATAAGGTCCTCACCGCCGGCATGAATATCTATTTCGTCACCGAGATACTTTTTAGCCATTACCGAGCATTCAATATGCCAACCCGGGCGTCCGTCGGAATAATCCGATGGCCAGAAAGGTTCCCCTTCTTTTTTCGGTTTCCAAAGAACGAAATCCATCGGATCTTCTTTTTCGTCATCGCCGGTAACCAAAATGCTTCTGTGTCCGGCCTGAAGCTCGTCCATATTCTTCTTTGAAAGCTTGCCGTAGTCTTTAAACTTTGCTGTTCTGTAATAAACCGTGCCGTTTTTTTCGTATGCGTAGCCTTTTTCAATAAGGACTTTTATCATATCTAGCATACCGTCTATTTCTTTGGTTGCCAAAGGATTGTATGTGGCAGGCTTGATGTTCATGCCGTCCATATCCTTTTTGCATTCTTCGATATAACGATTTGAAATCTCTTCGCTTGTTACGCCTTCTTCGTTGGCTTTTTTTATTATCTTATCATCAACATCCGTAAAGTTTGAAACGTAGTTAACTTTATAGCCTTTGTATTCCATATAGCGGCGGGCCGTATCGAAAACAATCATCGGACGGGCATTACCTATATGAATATAGTTGTAAACCGTAGGTCCGCAGACATACATTCTTACCTTTCCCTCTTCTATAGGAACAAATTCTTCTTTTCTTCTGGTTAATGTGTTATAAATCTTCATATTTTTCTCTTTTCTTTATCCATTTACAAGCAATAAATCAGCCTTAATTTTTTCCTTCCATTAAAGCATTTACCACTTTTTTCAAATCTTCAACTTGATGCTTTAATTCGCATATTTCAAGCTCAACAGGGTCAGGAAGATGAATCTGATCCATTTCACTTCTTTGAAGTTTGATGCAATCAAGTCTTTCCTCGTTTGTTTTGACAACTTTACCCGGAACGCCCACAACGGTAGAGTTTGGCGGAACATCGTTTAAGACAACGGAGCCCGCACCTACTTTTGAGTTGGCGCCTATTGTTATGGAGCCCAAAACTTTTGCACCGGCACTAACCATAACATTGTCTTCCAATGTCGGGTGACGCTTGCCCTGTTCCTTACCGGTACCGCCAAGGGTAACTCCCTGATAAAGAGTAACATTGTCGCCGATTATTGTTGTTTCACCGATAACAACGCCGTGTCCGTGGTCAATAAAAAGACCCTTACCTATGGTTGCACCCGGGTGAATCTCTATGCCGGTTTTTGCTGCCGCTTTTTGCGAAATCTTTCTGGCTTTGTAATAATCGCCTTTAAGATAGTATTCATGCGCCTTTCTGTATTTTCTAATAGCTCTGAAGCATGGATATAAAAGAACTTCTCTCTTTGATTTAATGGCAGGATCTCGTTCCTTTATAACCTCAAACATTTCATTTAATTCTTCAAAGTATCCCATGACTCTCTCTTCCAATTCTTTTTAATTACTCAAATCTTTGAGTTTTCAACAAAACACATGACAATCGCAAGGAATTGTACTTCCTTGCGATACAGACAAATGAGATATACGGTTTTAAATCATCAAAATCTTATCCGATTATTTCCTGTAACCATATCAAATCACCGTTATCAAGTGTGATTCCGATTTCGCCTTGCATATCGATTGCATGGGAACCGATTTCGCTTACATCCAGGTCCTTGTCGACTTTGGAATCAAGAACGGCAATTTTTCCGAATCCATCTTCGTCTGCATAAAATTCTACAGTCATATTATTTTCTTTTATGGTTTTATCCACAATGTTTGCCACAAATTTAGCATTCTGCGGCAATCTTGTTATCTTGGCAAGTTCAAACATGTTAATAGGCCTGAACATTGAGCAGGCTTTTTTTGTAAATGTCGACTTGTCAATCCATGGCATATTATACAATTTACTTTTCTCATCTGCAAGGATTTCCAGTTCGTCAACTCCGTATTTTTGACAAACCAAATTAAACAATTGCTTTTCATAGCCGTATTTGCTGGTAATTTCGGAAACGGTAGCTTTTCCGTCTTCAAGCATACAACAACAAAAAGCCATCATATTACCGGCGGTATCAACAAGTTTTTCAATCTCGCCGCCTTGGAATCTCACAAGTTTAATCATATCAAAGAAGTAGTCACTGTCTCTGATGGCATAAACACGTTTGTTTTT